>NZ_JADDIL010000015.1:0-137523 GCF_020826795.1 Microtetraspora sp. AC03309
ATGACCGGAGACGGTCACGTACGGATCTGTGGGGGCCGGGAGGTGCGATTCCTCCCGGCTACCCGGCGCCAGCCTCGCCCATGCCGCCTTCATCCCAGGATGGGCAGGAGAACGAGATGATGCCGCTGAACGCATGCCCGCCGCTCGTACCTACGCTCGCCGAGCCAACCCCCCTGCGGAATTTCTCGCCTGGTCGGACGCCGTGGAAGCCGAGTGTGAAACCCGATGCGGCAACACCAAGCGGGCGTTGCACCTCATCGGAAACGCCGAGGACATCCTTGCTACCGGGGGCCAGCAGAACGTTCCCGAATGGTTCGAATGGTTCTCGGCCACACGGTTGGGCAGCTTCAAAGGCGGCACCCAGCTACGAGTAGGGCCTCTGCTCCAAGCCCGGCGAACCCTGATTGAGGTGCTGGACGTCCTTCCCGTCGACGCTACGAAGCAGCGGACCGGACCGTGGTCTCCCCGGAGTAGATCTGCCAGCTCGTGTTGGTGGTGAAGCTGACGGCGGTGTTGAACGCGACGGCGGGGGAGAGCCCGGTGCGGCCGAGGGGCAGCGGGAGCGCCGGCTGCGCCCGCAGAACGATGTACAGCAGCAGCACGCCGACGCCGGAGAACGCGAGAAGAGCCCCCAGGTAGTGCGGCCAGCGCTGGTCGTTGTCCGGATCGACCCCGCAGAGCCGGTAGATCACCCTCTCGACCCGCTGGTGCCGGGCGTCGGTGTAGACGCGGCCAGGTAGTCGCCGAGGGGGACGTGCAGGGCGACGATCACCACCACGACGAACGCCACCTGCGGCCACCCGGTCATCCCCCGGGGTCCGGACAGGACGCGGAGGCGCGGAGAGCCGGGCCGTGCGCGGACGCGGTGGAGATCGCTGACATCGCTTGTTCGTCGCCGAAACGATCATGTGCTGCCGCGGCGCTCCGCCGTCCGGTCAGCGGATGGAAGCGCTTCTGACGTCGCACGCGGCGTCGTGACGCGAGGTACATACCCCGGCTGACGACAGGCCGGGCGCGCGGCGGTCAAGCCGCTCGACGGCGAACCCGGACCGGACAGTTCCACTCTCCGGCCGACTCCCGTCCTGGACGGCGATCGATACGGAGCCTCTACGGCTTGGCATGGGTCTGTACGCGTTCTTGACATCCCTCGCGACGGCGGCCGTTCGGCGGGAATCTCCGAAGCGCAGGAGAAAATTTTTAAATCAGTTGATTGACTTAAGTTGACTCGTTGGATTTACTTACCACACATAAGTAGTCAAATCCGGAGGGTTCCAGGTGAGCGAAGACGATGGCCTGATCGTCGGCGGGCCGCGGGACGTCCGGGAGCGGTGGTGACCATGGCGGTCCGGGCCGAGCGGGTCAGCGCGACCCGCGAGCAGATCCTCACGGCGGCGGAGCGGCTGTTCGCCGAGCACGGGGTGTTCACCGTTTCCAACCGGCGGGTCAGCGAGGCTGCCGGGCAGGGCAACAACACCGCGGTCGGCTACCACTTCGGGACGAAGGCGGATCTGGTCCGCGCGATCGTGCGTGGGCACGCCGAGCGGATGGAGGTCGTCCGCCGCCGGATGCTGGCCGAGATCGACGGCTCGACCGAGGTGCGGGACTGGGTGGCCTGCCTGATACGCCCGCTCACCGAACATCTGGCCGCGTTGGGGAACCCCACCTGGTTCGCCCGCTTCGGCGCCCAGGTCATGACCGACCCCGCGCTGCGTGAAATCATGATCATCGAGGCGCTCACCTCGCCCACGCTGCTCCAGATCCTCGATGGGCTGAATGCCTGCCTGCCCAGGCTGCCGGTCGAGGTGCGGGCCGAGCGCCGCGAGATGACCAGCCAGTTGATGGTGCACATCTGCGCCGAGCGCGAGCGCGCCCTCGCCGAGGGACGGCCGACCCCCCGCTCCAGCTGGCACGACGCCGCGACCGGCCTGGTCGACGCGATCACCGGCCTGTGGGCGGCGCCCGTCACCCCGGGCGGGGAGACGCCCCGGAGCGGCCAGGTATCGACATGAAGATCAGCGCGGACGAGGCAGCCGAGAGCACCTGAGCGCTCCCTCAGCCGTCGCGGGCGGACCGGAGCCATGCCGTCCGGCCTCGTTCCGTGCCGACCCCTTGTGAGCCGACCCCTTGTGAGCCGACCCGTTGTGAAAGGACGCAAGCGATGACCGAAACCGTGAATCCGGCCGAGGTTCCGCAGTTCCCCGGCGCCCGGGCGGCGCGCTGCCCGTTCGACCCGCCGCCGGTCCTGCACGCGTTGCAGGAGCAGGGACCGCTGGCGAAGGTCAAGGTGTGGGACGGCAGCACGCCATGGCTGGTGACCCGCTATGAGGAGCAGCGGGCGCTGCTCGCCGACCCGAGGGTCAGCGCCGACGTCACCCGCTCCGGCTACCCCAGATCGGCCCCGGTCGCGTCCATGAACGGCTCGGCCATCAGCTTCATCCTGATGGACGATCCCGAGCACGCCCGGCTGCGCCGCATGGTGCAGGCGCCGTTCACCGTCCGGCGGATCGAGACGCTGCGCCCGGCCGTGCAGAAGATAGTGGACGGCCTGATCGACGACATGCTGGCCGGTCCGAACCCGGTGGACCTGGTCGAGGCGTTCGCCCTGCCGGTGCCGTCCCTGGTGATCTGCGAGCTGCTCGGTGTCCCCTACGCCGACCACGAGTTCTTCCAGGACAACAGCAAGATCCTCATCAGGCGTGAGGCCGACCCCGAGGAGCGCGCCGCCGCGTTCGCCCAGCTGGTCGGGTACCTGGACGACCTGGTCGGGCAGAAGCTCGACCATCCCGGCGAGGACCTGCTCTCCCGGCTGGCCGAGCGGATCAAGGCCGGCGAGCTGACCCCGCCGGAGGCCGCCCGAATGGGCGTGCTGCTGCTGGTCGCCGGACACGAGACCACGGCGAACATGATCGCGCTCGGTACGCTCGCCCTGCTGGAGCACCCCGACCAACTCGACCTGCTCCGCCGTACGGACGATCCGAAGCTGATCGCCGGGGCGGTGGAGGAACTGCTGCGCTACCTCAACATCACGCACAGCGGACGCCGCCGGGTCGCCCTGGAGGACATCGAGATCGGCGGCCAGGTCATCCGCGCCGGCGACGGGCTGATCCTGGCCAACGACATCGGTAATCGCGACCCCGCGGCCTTCCCCGACCCCGACCGCCTGGACCTGCGGCGCGACGCCCGCCGTCACGTCGCCTTCGGCTTCGGCGTTCACCAGTGCCTGGGCCAGCCGCTGGCCCGCATGGAGTTGCAGGTCGCCTACGGCACGCTCTACCGGCGCGTGCCCACGCTGCGGCTGGCCACGGAGCTGGAGCGGATCCCGTTCAAGCACGACGGCCAGGTCTACGGCGTCTACGAACTCCCCGTGGCCTGGTGACCGACGTCACCGGCCCGGCATCCCCATCGGCGGAAGGCGAGAGGAACCCGTGAAGATAGTCATCGACCAGGACAGGTGCATCGCCTCCGGGCAGTGTGTGTCCGCCGTCGGCGAGGTGTTCGACCAGCGCGACGAGGACGGCGTCGTGGTGCTGCTCGACCCCACCCCGCCCGCCGACCTGGCCGCCGCCGTCCGGCAGGCCGCGGCCGTGTGCCCCGCGCGGGCCATCCGCGTCGAGGAGTAGGGGGCCACCGGCATCTCCAAGAGCACGCTGTCCCGGCTGGAGTCGGGACACCGCCGCCCGAGTCTGGAGCTCCTGCTGCCCGACCAGCTCGTCCAGCGGCAGGGGGCGCATCATCAACTGCCGCAGGGCGGTGGCGCCGCCCGGAGATGGCCCCGCCGACATAGTTGGATTGTGCTGCTGCGCCTCCGAGGCGGGGACGACATGCGTGGCGAAGATCAGGTCACGGAATCCGGGTGCGAACAGTTCTACCTGCGCGATGACCCGGTCGCTGACATCCCTGGGGGAGCCGTTCGGCACATGCGCGTACGTCCACAGCACGTGGCGACCGGCGGGCGCGCCGCCGGGCTGCACCGCCAGGACGTACGGCCGCTGCGCGTGCCGGGCGGCGAAGTCACGTCAGGCGTTCACGCTGTCGGCCGCCCCCTCGGACGTCCAGGCGGCGACGACCTCCACATGCCGCAATCCGCCCGACTCGGCGATGTGACGGAACCAGGCTGCGCACTCCGGCACCGAGTTGACCTCCCGCGCAGCCTGCTCGGCCTCCGCTCGGCTGCGCCACAGCACAACATCCAGCCACTCGCCGTCGTTGCCCTTGGTCAGGTACGCCGCCAGACACCCCGGGAACCGTCGATGCAACGCCGCCACCATCGCGGGCCGCTCAGCCGTCAGCCGGTCCTCGGCGCCCTCGTGAACCCGGAAACGAGCCAATTCAATCGTCATCATGGGCTAACACGGTAGCCCGGTCGCCCTACCCATGCCCGCTGCGGCGACCTGGGAGGCTGGGACGTCACGAGCGCTGCAGGGAGGATAGGCCCCACAGTTCTGCGATGCGCCCGTTCAGCACCCGGAAGATCTCGAGCATGGTCGGTGGCTGCTGTTCAGGAATGCCGCGTACGCTCGTGCGGACGGCGGCGGTGTCCCCTTCGACGACCATGTCCTCGACGACGACCTGGGCATTGGGGAACACCTCGTGGAACCGCTGCCACGCCCGGGTGACACTGTCTGGTCCGGTGGTGCCCAGTGGGTGGCTGTAGAAGTCAGCCGTGAAGATGTCGTGTGCGGCAGCATGGTCGTGAGCGTTGAACGCCGCGTACATGCGCCGGGCCACGGCGCGCACGTCATCGGTCATGGTTCTCCTGTTCGGTCACGTTCGCGCGGACGCGCCACAGGACGCGCAGCACGATCTCCTGCTCCTGTGTGGTGACGCCGTCCAGTAGCCGTTCCTGGTATGCCTGGTGTGACCGGTCCAGCTCGGCGGCCACCCGCTCGCCGACGGGGGTCAGTGCGGCCAGGGTGTAGCGGTTGTCCAACGGGTCCACGCGACGGCCGGCCAGCCCTTCGCCCTCCAGGTCCTTGACCAGCCGGGTGACGCTCGCGCCGTCGATGCCCAGCGCCTGGCGCAGCTCACTATGGCTGGTCTCACCCTCACGCCACAGCCGGACCAGCACCTGCACTCGGTGGGCGCTCATCCCCACGTGTCGGGCGAACGCCTGCCGCAACTCGGCGCAGGCGCCGCCGAGCTCACGAAAGAACCTGTCCTCAGGCGTCACGTCATGCACCATCTCTATATATCTTCAACTCTTGAAGACTTCAATAAATCTGGGCTGGTCGCGGAGCGCAACATCCCGAGACCAAACCCAGCGAATGAGGCCATGGGCAAGGGGCCGACCGCTGATGTTCGGCCGGTTGGGTATCCCGGCCTGGTTGGGCGATCTTCAAGAAACCATCGTTCATTGAAGTGTCGGAACGCCTGCACTCAGCACCTCGGCTGGCGCGGCGTGCGCGCGGGCAGACTCTCGGTTACTTGCGGGAATTAACAATCTCCCAAGTGATCCACATGAGCTGACACGCAAGATTTCGCTGTTTTTGATTATTGATTTCCAGAAATCCAAAAATTGCTAGAGTGATCGCCCGTGACGACCTCTCCGGCGGCGACGCCGTGCAAGCACTGCGGCATGCCCATCGAGCAGCGGACCGGCCGGGGGAGACCCCGGGAATACTGCGCGGAGGGCGACTGCCAGTCGGCGGCCAAGCGCGAGCGCGAGCTGCGCCGCGCGACCCCGGGGCTCGAAGGCGCGCTGGCCCGGGCCGAGGATCTCTACGAGCGCATGGAGAAGGGTCTGGCCGCCGCGATCACACCGCTCGCACAGGTGCTGGCCGACGAGCTCAGCCCCGCCGGGGTGGAGGCGAGGCTGAGCGCGGTCCAGGCCGAGGCGCATACCCGCGTCGCCATCGCCCGCACCGAGCGGGAGCAGGCGTTCGAGCAGGTACGGCTGGCCCACGAGGCGACCGAGGAGGCCAGGAAGGAGACGGAGGAGGCGCGCCGCCGGACCGACGAGGCCCACGCCGAGCGTGACACCGCGTTCGCCGACGCGGAGACCGCCAGGGAACAGGCGCTGGCGGCGCTCCGCGAAGCCGCGACGACGGAACGGGTGGCCAGACAGGCGGCCGAGGAGGCCCGCA
This sequence comes from Microtetraspora sp. AC03309, assembly GCF_020826795.1. Lineage (NCBI taxonomy): Bacteria > Bacillati > Actinomycetota > Actinomycetes > Streptosporangiales > Streptosporangiaceae > Microtetraspora > Microtetraspora sp. AC03309. Next base: position 6,084 of record NZ_JADDIL010000015.1, read on the forward strand.
AGCGGGCCGACCTGGCCGAAACCGCCAGGGACCAGGCGCTGCACGAACTCGCCGAGCACACCGAGCGGGCCTCCGCGGAGGTACGGCAGGCGCAGGCGGACGCCGTACAGGCGAACCAGGAGCGTGAGCGGGCCCAGGCCGAGGCGGTCGGCGCCCGCGCCGAGGCGGAGATGGCACGGCGCGCGCACAGGGAGGCCGAACAGGCCAGTGCGGCGGCCATCGCACGGTCCCTCGCGGCCGAGGCCGAGCGTGACCGCGCCGTCACCCGTGCCGACGGCGAACGCGACCGGGCGGAGGCTGCGGAGTCGGCCCGCGCGCTCGCGGCCGCGGAGACCGCGCGCGCCCAGGCAGAGGCCGCGCGGGCCGGGGCGGAGGCGCGTGCCGCGGCCGAGGAGCTGGCCAAGGCCGCGGACCAGGCCGGTACGGCCGCCGCCGAGCGGGAGCGGCTGCAGGCGGAACTCGCCCTGGAGCGGGCACGGATGCAGGATCTCCGGGCGCAACTCGACGCGGCCAGGGCGGAGGCGGCGCAGCTACGCGAGCGCGCGGTCGCGGCCGAGTTCCGGGCGAGGCACCACGAGGAGGGGACCGCTGGGAACGCGAACGCGGGCGATCAGGGCCAGGCCGAGGCCCCCGGGGCGCGCTGATCCGGATGGAGTTGCTGGACCTGCTGGTCACCACCGAGCTGATCGGCAAGGCCTACATCGCGGCCGGCAAGGAGCGGGCCCGCCGGCATCCGAAGCCGCCCAAGCACTCGGCCACGCTCGCCGCGGCGGTCGAGATGCTGCTGGAAGCCTCCGAGTATGGCTGACCAAAATGACCAGATTGGTCAGTTGGTCGAATATGGTGGTGATAACACACGAGAGAAGGGACGTGGCCATGAAGAACGCTGCCGATCGTGGCCGTGCGCTGGTGGTCGGGATGGGGATCGCCGGCATCGCCACCGCGCTGCGGCTACGGCAAGCCGGCTGGGAGCCGGTGCTGATCGAACGGGCGCCTGGGCGCCGCTCCAGCGGGTACTTCATCATGCTGTTCGGCGCCGGCCTCGCCTCGGCCCGGCGGCTGGGCGTGCTGGACGCCATCGGCGACCGCACGACCCAACGCCTGCCGTTCGAGGTCAACCGAGCCGGACGCCGCGCCCCCGGGATGAGCCCGGCCGGCCTGCCCGGCAAACCCCGGATGGTACTGCGCGGCGATGTGGAGCAGGCCCTGTTCTCCGCGTTGCCGCCGGATGTGGAGATCCGCTACTCCACCGTGCCCACCCGCATCACGCAGGACGACACCGCGGCGGAGGTGACGCTGCACGACACGGCCGCGGACACCACCGTCACCGAGCGCTTCGACCTGGTGATCGGTACCGACGGCATGCGCTCCACCGTGCGCGGCCTGGCCTTCAGCCCGGACGAGTATCTCCACCCGCTGAACTACATGATCGGCGCAACCGCCCTGGACCACCCGATCGACGGCATCGCCCATGACCAGGGCCTATCCCTGGCCGAACCGGGACGCTCGGCGTGGATCTTCCCCTTCGCCGACCACGCGCCGGGCCTGCTGTTCTCCTACCGCACCAGCGACATCGAGGTCGAATTCACCCGCCCGGCGATCGAGTCCATCCGCGCCGCCTTCGGCCCGCAGCCCCCAGGACCCTTGCTGGAGCAGATGTTCACCGCGTTCGAACAGGCCCCGGCGCACCTGTTCGACTCGGTGCACCAGGTCAAGATGCCGCGCTGGCACCACGGCCGGGTCGTCCTGGTCGGCGATGCCGCCTGGTGCCTGACCCTGTACTCCGGTATGGGCGCCTCCAGCGCCATGGCCGGTGGCGAGCTCCTGGGCACCATGCTGGAACGCCACCCCGACGACCTGCCCGCCGCGCTGCGCGCGTGGGAGACCCGGATGCGGCCGTTCATCACCACCGAACAGGAGAGCGCGCTGATGATGCGTACGCTGTTCACGCCGCACGACCGCAAGGAGCAGCTGCTGCGCACCGCGATGCTGCGCCTGATGAACACCCCGCTCATCAGCAAGGCCATGCGCAACCTGATGGCCGGTAGAGGCATGGAGAACAAGCAGTTCGACGTCGCCGCCGTGTGACCCGAGCCGGACGATCTCGACAAGGAAGGCGATCACGGTGGACCAGCTGATCGAACACCACTCGCGCAAAGCCGCCCGCATCCTCGACAGCGCGCGCGAACTGGTGGCCGATCACGGCGTGCGCAAGGTCACCGTCAGCGAGATCGCCGGAGCGGCCGGGGTCGGCAAGGGCACCGTCTACCTGTACTGGCCCACCAAGGAGGACCTCATCCTCGGCCTGTTCGCCCGCGAACTGCTGGCCTTCCTGGACGAGGTCATCGCGCGCATCACCGCCGACCCCGCCGCCGTCCTGCCGCGTCGCCTGGCCCCGCTGCTGACCCGCACCGGGCTGCGCTCCCCGCTGGGACGCCGCCTCGCCGCCAAGGACACCGAACTGCTGCGCCTGCTCACCGAGCAGGCCGGCGACCGCGACCTGTTCGATCGCGCACAGCCCAGCGCGATGTGCGAGGCGGTCATGCCGATCCTGCGCCGGCACGGCCTGATCCGCCACGACCGCCCGCTGGCCGACCAGTCCTACGCCATGCACGCCCTGCTCATCGGCTTCGGCGCCACCATGACCGACCCGGACTCCGCCCCGCCCAGCGCCAGCGACCCCGCCGGCATCCTCGCCGACGCCGTGGCACTCCTCCTCGAACCCGCGACCGCACCCGCCGAGCAGGCCGTCACCGTGGCCGCCGGTGACACCGTCGCCGTCTTCCGCCAGACCAGACAAGCCGTCCTGGACATCATCGACCGCAGTCAGACCCTCCAGCGATGAACCCGCGGGCATGCTCCATGCCAGGCGGGGCTACCCGGCCGGTCGGCCAAGATCGGTAAGCCTCGGCTCATGTACGTGGTAATTGCCTCGTACATGAGCGCTTCACGATCACAGCCGAGCTGGGAATCCGGCCCCGGCGTCGGCGCGCGATACGGGCAAACGCGCCCGCTACGCGCATTCGAACGGAAAGTCACGGCAAGCCGCGCAACTCTGCTCGGCTAACGGGACTTTCCGTTCCGACGCTCGTCCTGGCCCGTCTCCGATGGTTGCGGAACCGGGTCGCGGTCCGGCGGCAGAAGGCAGAAGAGGACGGTGGACAGGGCTCGCTCGATCGTCTCGGTGTTCACCTTCTCGGGGTCGGCGAGATGTTCGTTGGTCAGGCCGTTGGTCAGACAGTGCAGGATCAGCGCGGCCAGGTCGGGGTCGACGGACGGGCGGGCGCCGGTGCGTTCGGCGGCCTCGGCGATCGACCTGGCCGCCCCTTCCCGCTGCGTGCGGCGCATCGGGGTGAGCACCGACCGGATCCGGTCGTCGCGGGCGGCGCGGGCCGCGAACTCCAGGCCGAAGTACCCCCGGCGGGTGTCCCCGACGATCCGCCGGGTGACCAGAGAGGAGACCCGCGCGATCAGCGTGGGCAGCGCGCTGGTGTCGCGGATCTCGGTCATCACGGCGGCCAGTTCCATCTCGGCGCCATCGCTGAGGACGGCCGCGAACAGCTCCTGTTTGCTGCCGAAGTTCGAGTAGACGGCGCCTTTGGTGAAGCCGGCGGCGTGGGCGATGTCCTCTAGCCGGGCGTCGACATAGCCGCGCTCGGCGAACACCCGCGCCGCCTCGGCCAGCAGTCGGCGGCGCACCTCTTCGCGCGGAACGCGGCGGGCGGGGCCCGGCGTCTGATCGTCACTCACAGGAATTAGCATACTCGCGGTACTCAATACTTTGGGTATCGTACTTGTCATGCACTCTCATCTCTCCAGGAGACCTCTCTTGACGACCTCTCGATCCCTCGTGTTGACAGCGTCGGCGCTGGTCCTCCTCGCCGGGTGCGGCGTTTCGGCGGACGAGGCACAGCCGGAGAAACGGAGTTTCGCGTTCGCCCAGGACCGGCTGAGCATCGCCAAGGGCAGCGGCGACCTGGACATCAAGCCGGGCGACGTCACCGACGTCCAGGTGAGGCGGTGGTTCTCCCGATGGTCTGTGCTCGGCGGTGATCCGAAGACGACGTGGGACCTCAAAGACGGCACGCTCACGCTGGCCACTGACTGTGTGACGCTCATCGGCGGCTGCGACGTGCGGTACGAAGTCGTGGTGCCCGCGGGAACGGCGCTCACCGTCGAAGGAGACAACGGGAGGGTCTCGGCGTCGGGGTTCGGCGCCGGGCTGCGGATCCGTACCGACAACGGAGCGATCTCCGTCGCCGACGCTTCAGGACCGCTCAGCCTGGAGAGCGAGAACGGCGAGGTGCGTGCCACGGGCACCAGGTCGGGCCAGGTGGACGCGGTCTCCGGGAACGGCGCGATCCACCTCGCGTTCGCCGCCGTTCCCGACCAGGTCGCCGTGCGGACCGACAACGGCGCCGTCACGGTCGAGGTGCCCGACGCGGCTTACCAGGTCAAGGTGAAGGGCGGCGAGGATGTACGCGCCGACGTACGCGAGGACGCGACCAGCCGGCACGTGATCACCGCCACGAGTGACAACGGGCGGATCACCGTACGTCCCGCCGGGCCGGCGAGCTGATCGCCATGCGCAAGAACGACATCGACTGGTTCAGGAACCTCGGCGTGCTCTTCCTGTTCACCCCACCACATCGCCAGGGTGCTCGACGATCCGTCTTCCCATGCGGCAGAAGACGACTCCACATGGGCCGGGTGCGCGTGGGCTACCTCGGGCCGCGCGAGCGCGGCACGACCAGTCCCGTCTCGTACGCGGTGACGACCGCTTGGGTCCGGTCGCGCAGCCCGAGCTTGCTCAGCACGCGGCTCACGTGTGTCTTCACGGTCTCCTCCGTGACCGTCAACCGGCTCGCTATCTCCGGATTGGACAGGCCCTCGGCGATGAGCCGAAGGACCTGCGTCTCGCGAGGGGTGAGCGCGCCGAGCGCGACCGTCGGCGTGGCCTCGGGCCTCGGACGCAGCTGGGCGAACTCACTGATCAGGCGGCGGGTGACGGCCGGGGCCAGGAGCGCTTCGCCTGCGGCGATGACGCGTACCGCGTCGAAGAGCCGCTCCGCGGTGACGTCCTTGAGCAGGAACCCGCTGGCTCCGGCGCGAAGCGCGTCGTAGACGTACTCGTCCAGGTCGAACGTGGTCAGGATGAGGATGCGCGGCCCGGCCGTCGCGGATCCGGCGAGCCGCCGGGTGGCTTCGATGCCGTCCATGCCCGGCATGCGGACGTCCATGAGGACGACGTCGGGTGCCAGCTCGCGGCAGAGCCGTACCGCCTCGGCACCGTCGGAGGCGGCGCCGACGACGGTGAAGTCCGGCTGGGTGTCGAGCAGTTCGGCGAATCCGGTGCGAACCACCGGGTGATCGTCGGCGACGACGATCCGGACGGCAGGGGACTGCGGGCTCATGCGGCCGTCTCCTCCTTTCCGGGTAGGCGGGCTTCGACGAGGAAGCCGCCGCCGGCGGCGGGGCCGGTGCGCAGCCTGCCGCCGACGGCCGCGGCGCGCTCTCGCATGCCGGACAGCCCGTGACCGTCGGCAGATGCGGCCTCGGACGGGCCGGGCCCGTTGTCACGGATGAGCAGCCGCAGGGCGTCGCCGGCGTAGTGCAGTTCCACGTCGACGGCGGCGCCCGGCGCGTGGCGCCGGGCGTTGGTGAGGGCTTCCTGGACGATGCGGTAGGCCGCGAGTTCGACGCCGGGGTCGAGCATGACCGGAGGGCCGTTGAGGATGAGGCGGATGCCGGTCCCGGACGCGTCCCGTGACTCGTCGAGCAACTCGTTGAGTTCCCGCAGGCGCAGGCCGGGCTGAGGTCGCAGGTCCGCCGCGTCTGCCTGCGCGTCCTCGCGCAGCACACCGAGCAGCCGCCGCATCTCGGTCAGCGCCGCCCGGGCGGTGTCGCCGATGGCGGACAGCCGCTCCGCGCCGGCGGCCGGCATCCCGGGGGTGGTCAGCCGGGCCGTCTCCGCCTGCACGGAGACCATGGAAATGTGATGGGCGACGACATCGTGCAGTTCCCGGGCGATGCGAGCGCGTTCGCCGCGCGCCGTGTGTTCCAGCAGGCTGTCGGCGATGACCTGCCGGGCGGCCGTGTTCTCCAGCGCCTCACTGCGCGCGCGCCGCGCGATTCCGGCCACCGCCGCCGCCGGGGCCAGGGACGCCAGCAGCAGGGTGAGGACCCGCGCCTCGCCGCCTGCCGTACCGGCGAGTGCCAGGACCGGGTACGGCACGGCGAGAAGGACCGCGAGCAGGTACGAGCCGCTGCGGCCGAGCCGGTACCCGGCGACCAGCTGTGCGCCCAGGCCCGCCACGGTCAGCGTCTGGAAGGCCGTGATCGACAGCACCATCGTCGTGGAGATGACGACGGCGGCCGCGGCCGGCTGCGCCCACAGCAGCGCCAGGGGAAGCGTGGTGGCCAGGCCGAGCAGGCCGAACGCCATGACGTACAGCGCGGCGCCGGTGGACTCGACCGGTGGAGGCGTCCCGGCGTGCGCGATCGTCTCGCCCACCGGTCTGCTCACGGCATGCCCGAACGAACGCGCCAGCGGCGTACTCCGGGCGTGCACGATCGCCTCCGTCAGCGCGAGCACCGCCAGCAGGACGCCGGCCACGACGGGCGCGTGGGGAATCGCGGCGCTCCGCCGCCACCTGGCCGCCCATCCGCCGCTTCGGTCATCCGTTCGATCCACGCAGGCCATTGTCGCGGCCGTGCCACCGTACTGGCATCCCTCGTGTGAGGGATGGGACGTCACTCACACCAGCGACCGTGAAGATGGCTCGGTGGCGTGACGACCGCGCGTTCCGCCGTTACCTAATCTGCCTGGCGTGGAAGCAACCATCGAAGTCATCGGGCTGCGCAAACGATTCGGCCGGACCATGGCCCTGGACGGGATGTCCTTCACCGTGACGCCGGGGCAGGTCACCGGCTTCGTCGGCCCCAACGGCGCGGGCAAGTCCACCACGATGCGGGTGATCCTCGGCCTGGACGCGGCCGACGAGGGCACCGCGCTGGTCGGCGGGCGACCCTACCCGAGCCTGCGGAACCCGCTCAGCCACGTCGGGGCGCTGTTGGACGCCGCGGCGCTGCAGCCGAGCCGTACCGGCCGCAATCATCTGCTGTGGCTGGCCCACTCCCAGGGGCTGACCGCCAAGCGGGTCGATGAGGTGATCGAGCAGGTCGGGCTGCGATCCGCGGCCCGGCGGAAGGCCGGTGGCTACTCGCTGGGGATGCGGCAGCGGCTCGGGATCGCCGCGGCGCTCCTCGGCGATCCACCGGTGCTCATGCTCGACGAGCCGGTCAACGGCCTGGATCCCGAGGGCATCGTGTGGATCCGCGGCCTCCTGCGGTCGCTGGCCGCGGAGGGCCGCGCCGTCCTGATCTCCAGCCACCTGATGAGTGAGCTCCAGGACACCGCCGACCATCTCGTGGTGGTCGGCCGCGGCCGGATCGTCGCCGACACCAGCGTGGCCGATCTGATCGCCACCGCCTCCAGTGGCCGGGTCACGCTGCGTACCACGGCGCGATCGGAGGCGATGACGGCGCTGGCGCACGCCGGCGCCACCGTCGCCGCCGGCGACCGCGACACGATCACCGTCTCCGGACTGGAGGCAGAGCGCATCGTGACGCTCCTCAACGCGAACGCGGTGCCGTTCTCCGAGGTCGCGGCCCATCGCGCGACGCTTGAGGAGGCGTACATGGATCTCACCAGGGACGCGGTCGAATTCCGCGCCGCCACCGGAACCGCCACCGGAGCCGCCGCTGGGCAGGAGGCGGCCCGATGAGCAGCGGCACCGCCACCCCTTACCGCTCGGGCCTGCGAACCGGGCGCGACGGCTTCGCCCAACTGGTGCGCGCGGAGTGGACCAAGTTCCGCACAGTACGCGGCTGGCTGATCGGCATGATGGCAGCGGCGCTGGTCATCGTCCTGCTCGGGCTGATCTCCGCGTCGGGAAGCCAGACATCGTGCGGCGGTCCGAGCGATGTCTGCCCCGCCGTTCCGGTGGGGCCGGGCGGTGAGGCGGTGGAGGACAAGTTCTACTTCGTGCACCGGGCGCTGGCCGGCGACGGCGGCATCACCGTCCGGATTACCTCCATGACCGGTCAGATCCGCCTGCCCGACCTCACCCCGGGGACGCGGCGAGTCGTACCCGGGGTCGAACCGTGGGCGAAGGCCGGCGTCATGATCAAGGACGGCACACGGCAGGGGTCGGCCTATGCCGCGACGATGATCACCGGCGGGCACGGGGTGCGGATGCAGCACAACTTCACCGAAGATGTGGCCGGTCGTCCGGGCGGTGTCTCGGCGGCTTCCCCCCGCTGGCTGCGGCTGACCCGCTCAGGAGAGGAGCTCACCGGCTACGAGTCGGCCGACGGCACGCACTGGACCAAGGTCGGCACCGCCCGGCTGGCCGGGCTGCCGGCCACGGTGCAGGTCGGACTCTTCGTCGCATCCCCGGGCGACCTGACGGTGAAGCAGACTGATTTCGGCGGGAGCACCGTACAGAACCGCTTCGCCGAGGCCACCGCCGCCTTCGACCAGGTCAGCCTGGAGGGCAAGGTGTCCGGCGGCGCGTGGAGCCGCGACGACATCGGGGTCACCCGGGAGCCCGACGGGTCGCCCCATCATCCGGGCGGGGTCGTCGAGTCCGGCGGGACCTTCACCGTCACCGGGGTCGGCGACATCGCGCCGCTCGCGGACGGCCAGACCATCGAGAGCACCCTCACCGGCGTGCTGACCGGCCTGATCGTGGTGATCGTGGTGGCGGTGGTGTTCATCACCGCCGAGCACCGGCGGGGCCTGATCCGCACCAGCCTGCTCGCCGGCCCACGGAGAGGCCGGGTGCTGGCGGCGAAGGCCGTCGTGATCGCCGCGGTGACCTTCGTCGCCGGGCTGGCCGGGGCCGGCGTCGTGGTCCCGCTCGGCACGTGGATCCTGCGCGCGGGCGGCAACTACGTCCTTCCGGTGAGTCTGCTCACCGAGTCGCGCGTCGTGGTCGGCGTCGCTGCGCTGCTCGCCGTGACCGCCGTCTTCGCCCTCGCCCTCGGCGCCCTGTTCCGGCGCAGCGCCGCGGCGGTGACCGCCGCCATCACGGCGATCGTCCTGCCTCACATCCTGGCGACCGCCTCCGTCCTGCCCGTGGGCGCGGCGCAGTGGCTGCTGCGGCTCACCCCGGCCGCCGGTTTCGCGATCCAGCAGAGCATCCCGGAGTACCCGCAGGTGATCGGCCACTACGCGCCGCAGGCGGGCTACTATCCGCTGGCGCCGTGGGCCGGCTTCGCCGTGCTCTGCGGCTACGCCGTGCTCGCTCTCGGCCTGGCCGTCTTCATGCTGCGCCGGAGGGACGTATGAGACGGGAACTGCGCGCGGAGTGGACGAAGCTGCGCACCGTAGCCGACACCGGCCGGCTGCTGCTCGCCGTCATCGCGCTGACCGTGGCGTCGAGCGCGGCGGCGGCCGCGACCGTGTCCTGCCCGGCGGCGGGATGCGACCACGACCCTGCCAAGATCAGTCTCATCGGGGTTCAGGTGGGCCAGGCGGCCGTCGCCGTCCTGGCCGTCCTGGCGATCACCGGTGAGTACGGCACCGGCATGATCCGCACCACCCTGGCGGCGATGCCGCGCCGGGTCACCGTACTGGCCGCCAAGGCGGCCGTCCTCACCGGCCTCACCTTGGCCGCCGGGGCCGTCGCCGTGCTCGGGTCCGTGCTGGCCGGGCGGCTCATCCTGCCCGGCAACGGTTTCACCCCGGCGCACGGCCACCCGTTCCTGTCCCTGTCCGACGGGCCGACGCTCCGCGCGGCCGTCGGCTCGGTCCTCTACCTCGCGCTGATCGCCTTGCTCAGCCTCGGCGTCGCCGCCGCCGTACAGGACTCGGCGACGGCCGTCGGGGTGGTGTTCGTCCTGCTCTACGTCTTCTCGATCCTCCCCTTCATGATTTCCGACCCGGACTGGCAGAGGCTGCTCTGGCAGATCTCGCCGATGAACGCGGGACTCGCCGTCCAGGCGACCACGAATCTCTCCAGCCTGCCCCTCAGCCCATGGGCCGGTCTCGGTGTGCTCGCCGCATGGGCCGCCGCGGCTCTCCTGGGCGGGGGAACGCTGCTACGCGTACGCGACGCGTGAGCGACACGCCTCCGCCGTCCGGGTCACCCCTTTCGGGAGTTCACCCAGGCGGGCGACGGTCAACCGCCGTGCGCGATGACGGCGGGGCCGGTCGGGAACGGTCATCCGGCCTTCGCCGAGCGCCCCAGGCCCGGGATGAGCACCGCGGCCACGATCAGGTGCATGCCGCCCAGCGCCACCATGCTCGCGGTGTCGACGGCGGCGAGCGGTCCGGTCAGCGACAGCGCGAGCGTCACGATCGCGATGACCGTCCAGGCCAGACCCGGCCGCTTCAGCACGCGTTCCAGTAACGCGAGCAACACCCAGGCCGCGAGACCGACGACCAGGCTCGCCGCGGCGACCGAACCCGCCCCGATGGACTGGATCGCCCCGTCGAGTCGGACGGTCAGTCCGATGCCGGCCACCGGGCCGGCCAGCGTCCAGAGAACGAGTGCCGCGGCCGTCGCTCCGGCCACGGTCAGTGCCCGCCGGGGGGCGGTGCGGCCGGTACGCCCCGGTACGGCTTGAGTGGAAGTGGTTTCGCGTAGCACGCCTTTTCCTCTCTCTACTTGGAGGACGGGCGGCCCTTCTCGTGGCCATCCACTGATGGCGTCCGCGGCCGGTCCCGTGTGGTTCACGCGCAACAGCGTCGCCGTCGAGAGGTGGTCGCCGCATCGGACGCGTGGCCGCGGCGAGTTCGACCCCGGTAGAGCCGAGCTACGACTTTGGTCGATGTGGTGCGCATGCCGGGCGGGAACAGCGGGGCCACGCGCGTCGACACCCTGATGTCGCAGGACGTGCCGGCCGAACCCGAATGGGCCGGCCTGCTCACCCCGGCCGACCGGCGCGGCCTGACCCCGCTGTTCTGGCAGCACGTGCGCCCCGGCCACAGTCGGGGGCTCCTACGTGGTCGTCCTCTGACGTCAGGGAAGGTCCGGATGAGATCCGTGCGCGAACCGCACGGTGATGGACAGGCCGCCTTCGGGGCGTGCGCTGGCGGTGAGGGTGGCGTGGTGAGCGTGGGTGACGGCATTGACGATGGCGAGGCCGAGGCCGTAGCCGTCGCGGCGACCGTGACGATGGGAAGCCAGTTTTTGGAAGGGTTGAAACAGGCGCTGGACCTGGTCGCCGGGGATCACCGGCCCGGTGTTGGTGACCGTCAGGGCGACCTGCGTGCCGGAGGTCTGAGTGGTGATCTGGACGTGTCCGTCTGGGTGGTTGTGGCGGATGGCGTTGTCGATGAGGTTGGCGACGAGGCTTTCGATCAGTTTCGGGTCTCCGGCGGCAACTGCGGGCGCCAGGTGTTCGGCGAGGTCGATGCCCGTCTCCGTTGCTTGGTCGCGGCGGGAGGCGAGCAGTCCTTCGACGATGTGCGCGAGGTCGAGGGTGTCCCAGCGGGTGACGCCGCGTTCGCTGGTGGCCAGGGTGAGCAGTGCGTGGACGAGCCGCTCCTGGTGTGCGCCGAGAGCGAGGGCCTCCTGGCAGGCCGAGCGCAGGGTGTCGGTGTCGGCGTCGGGGTCGGCGAGGGCGACCTCGAGGAGGGTGCGCAGGCCGGCGAGAGGGGTGCGCAGCTCGTGGGAGGCGTTGGCCACGAAGTGGCGCTGGGCGTCGAAGGAGGCTTCAAGGCGGGCGAACAGGTCGTCGAGGGTGTGGCCGAGTTCGGTCAGCTCGTCCGTGGGCTCGCCGAGGTCGAGGCGCCGGTGGAGGTTGCCCGCGGAGATGATTTTGGCGGTGGCGGTGATGGCGCGCAGCGGGTGCAGGAACCGGCCGGCGACGTACCAGCCGAGAGCCAGGGCGATGGGCATCAGAACGACCAGGGCGACGGCGGATCCGGCGAGGAGTTGGGGCAGGCTGATCCCGGGCCCGGTTGCGGTGACCGTGGTCGATGGGGGAGGGCCGTTGGGTCTGGTCGCCTGGATGCTGGCGAGCGGAATGTCGACGAGGACGAGCACGAATACTCCGGCGGCGTAGATACCCGCCGCGTAGGCGAGTGCGAGCCGCTTGTGCAAGGACCTTCTGGCGAGCCGCCGGGTGGTCATGACGGTCCGATGCGGTAGCCGCCTTCGCGGATGGTCTCGATCACGGGAGGGTCGCCGAGCTTGGCCCGTAACCGGTGCATGGTGTGCTTGACGGCGCTGCTGAAGGGGTCGGCGGCCTCGTCCCAGACGCGCTCCAGCAGTTCCTCGGCGGAGATGACCAGGCCGGGTACGGCGAGCAGGCATTCGAGCAGGGCGAACTCCCGGGGGCTCAGGTCGAGGCGCCGACCGGCCCGGGACGCGATGCGGCGGGCCGGATCGAGGGTGACGTCCCCGCATGCCAGGGTGGGCGGCAGTGGCGGGGTGGCGCGGCGGGCCAGTGCACGGACGCGGGCGACCAGTTCGGCGAACGCGAACGGCTTGGGCAGATAGTCGTCGGCGCCGAGGCTGAGCCCGTCGACGCGGTCCTCGATCGTGCCGGAGGCGGTGAGCATCAGTATGCGGCTCTCGCAGCGGTCGTGGGCGAGTCGCCGGCAGATCTCGTCCCCGTGGACGCCGGGCAGGTCGCGGTCGAGGATCACCACGTCGTAGCGGGTGACGGCCAGCCGGTCGAGGGCGGCGGTTCCGTCCAGGACGACGTCGACGGCCATTCCCTCGCGGCGCAGCCCGGTTCCGATGGAGCGGGCGAGGACCTCGAAGTCTTCGACGACGAGGACCCTCACCGCCGCCCACCGCCGGTCGTCGTGCGGGCGGGTCGGCCGGGTTGGGGTGCCATGTCTTCACGATGCCAGATCCCCGGTTCCAGCCGGGTCGCAGCGGCTGCGACCCGGCTGGAACCGGGTCCCCCGTACAACCGTCGGCATGAATCCATTCAGGCCTTACCGATCCAGCCGACGGGTCGAGCGGGACGGCTTCTCCCGGATGCTGCGCGCGGAGTGGACCACGTTCCGCACCGGGCGCGGCCGGGTGCTCGCCATGGCGTTCTCCGTGCTGGTCACCGTGTCGCTCGGACTGCTGATCGCCGGGGGCGTCCGCAGCACGTGCGTGACCGGGAAGGGTGAGGGCCCCTGCCCCGCGCCTTTGCTGGGACCCGATGGCACGGCGGTCAGGGACAAGTACTACTTCGTGCACCAGCCGCTCAAGGGGAACGGCGGCATCACCGCCCGTGTGTCGGACATGACCGGGCAGATCCGGCTGCCGGACGCCGTACCCGGGGTGCGCAACGTCACGGAGGGGGTGGTGCCGTGGGCGAAGGCCGGGCTCCTCGTCAGGCAGAGCCTCAAGCAGGGCACACCGTATGCCGCCGTCATGCTCACTGGAGATCACGGCGTGCGGATGCAGTACAACTACATCCACGACGTGGCCGGCGGTCCTCACAATGGCCCACAGTGGCTGCGGCTGACCAGGTCGGGCGACACCATCAGCGGCTACGAGTCAGACGACGGCAAGACGTGGACCGAGGTCAGCACGGTCAAGCTGACCGGGCTGCCGGAGACGGTCGAGATCGGGCTGTTCGCCACCTCGCCAGGCGCGCTGTGGGATATGGCGCAGGCCTTCGCCCAGGCCACCGCCACCTTCGACCAGATCACGCCGCGGGGCGCGAACGGTTCGTGGCGCCGCGACGACGTCGGCGTCTCCATGGAGTCCGACGGCACGACCCCGCATCACCCGGGCGGGGTCGTCGAGTCCGGCGACAAGCTCATCGTGACCGGGGGTGGTGACATCGGGCCCGCCACGGTGGAGGGTGGTGTGCGCGCTGACCTCATGCTGATCGGCGGGGCCGTGGGGTTGATCCCGGTGCTCATGGTGGCGGTCATGTTCTTCACACGGGAACACCGGCGCGGGCTGATCAGGACCGGCCCGCCGGTCGCGCCGCACCCGGCGCGGCTGCTGGTGGCCAAGGCCGCGGTGGTCGGCGCGGTCGCGTTCGTGGCGGGGCTGGTGACCTCGGGGGTCGTGGTCCCTGTCGGCCTGGCGATGTTGCGTGCGAATCAGAACCCGATCCAGCCGATCACCCTGGCGACCGAGTCGCGGGTGATCGTCGGCTACGCGGCGCTTACGGCGGCCGCCGCCGTGCTGGCTCTGGGCCTCGCCGCGCTGGTCAAGCGGACCGTCGTCGCCGTCGGGCTGGCCATCGCGCTGGTCGTCGTGCCCTACCTGCTGGCGACCGCGGGCGTGGCGCCGTGGCTGCTGACGATCACCCCTGCCGCCGGGTTCGCGATCACGCAGAGCGTCCCCACGTTCGCGCATGTGGACGTGGGCCCGTCACTGGTCGGGGGCTATTACCCGCTCACGCCATGGGCGGGTTTGGGCGTGACCTGCGGATATGCCGCCCTCGCCCTCGGGGCGGCGATAGCCGTACACCGCACATCCCTCTGACTCCACCGATCCGACTCCACCGATCGGTGGAGTCGTTCCACCGTGTGAGCGAGTGGCCGATTCCACCGCCCGCTCGGAAGATCGGGCGATCCGCATGAGGCGCCTCCGTTGCGACGCTGATTCCCGTCGGCGAACGAAGAGACGGAGGCATACTGAAATGCGCAATGTGGTCTGGCTGATCAGCGGGTACGCCACGGTCAGCCTGCTGACGCTGGTGGCGGTGATCGTGTTCCGGCACGACGCGACGATGGTCACCGCCGCGGTCTGGATCCGCGGCAGCATCGTCGCCGCCGCCTCGCTGGTCACGCTGTTCCTCGCGGTCCGGGCGGCCCGCGGCGACCGCCGGATGCTGCTGCGGCTGCGCGTCGTCACCGCCGTCATGCTGGTCGCGATCGTGGTGATCATCGCGCTGCCCGGCACGTTCCCGCTCTGGTTCAAGCTCGAGCAGGGCGTCTGCGGCCTGCTCCTGCTGGCCGTGGTCGTGCAGATCAACCGGCGCCGGGCGGTCCGGCCGTGAGTGCGGTGATCGAGGTGGAGAACCTCCACAAAAGCCGGGGAGGCTGTGGCGGCTAGATTGTTCCGCTGGGAGTAGGTGCGCGATGCAGAGTTGGCAGATGGCCGGGCCGGCGGGCTGGGAACAGCGGTTGCGACCCATGGTCACCGTGGTCCCGTACGTGCTGCTGGCCGTCATGGCCGCCCTGACCATCGCTTTCAAGCACGACCAGCCGGGCTCCCTCGCCATCGACCTCGCGCTCTGCGCGGCGGCCGCGGTGTGGACCCTTGCGCTCTTCACGCTGCATCCGGCATGGCGTGACCGGATCGGCGTGATGGGTGTCTTCCTGGCCGGCCTGATCCTGTTCGGGCTGGTCATGGTCCTGCGCAATCCGTGGTTCGGCTTATACACGCCGGCGCTGTACTTCTACGCGTACCGGATCATCGGCTGGCCGCGTGAGCTGTACTTCATCGCCGGCGTGGGGGTGGTGGCCGGCACGGCTCAGTCGGCCGGCCTGGACACCGGTTCCTGGGTCGGCCGACTGGAGTACCTGGGGATCCTGGGCGTCAACATCGCGCCGATGTGCCTGCTGGCCTGGATCGGCGAGATCGGCGCGCGGTACTACGCCTCCCGGGAGGCGGCGCTGCGCGAGGCCCGGGAGGCCAACGCGCGGCTGGCCGCGGCACTGGCCGAAAACGCGGCGCTGCAGGAACGGCTGGTCGACCAGGCCCGCGCGGCCGGCGTCATGGACGAGCGGGCCCGGATGGCCCGGGAGATCCACGACACGCTGGCCCAGGGCCTCACCGGCATCGTCACGCAGTTGCAGGCGGCCGAGCACGCGGCCGACGACCCCGCCGCGTGGCGCCGGCACCACGCGGCGGCGACCGCGCTGGCCCGGGAGAGCCTGACCGAGGCGCGGCGCTCGGTGAACGAGTTGCGCCCGGAGCCGCTGGAGACCGGCCGCCTGGCCGACGCCGTCACCGAGGTGGCGGCCACGTGGTCGGCCCGCCACGGCATCCCGGCCCAGGTCACCATCACCGGCGAAACCCGCAGCATGCGCCCGGAGGCCGAGGTCGCCCTGTTACGGATCGCCCAGGAGGCCTTGGCCAACGTCGCCAAGCATGCCGGCACCGCCGGCCGCGTCGGTCTCACCCTTTCCTACATGGACCATCAGGTGGCCCTCGACGTCCGCGACGACGGCCGCGGCTTCGACCCGACCGCCCGGGTCGAGCGCGACGGGGGCTTCGGATTGGTGGCGATGCGGCAGCGGATCGAGGCGTTGTCGGGCACGTTGCAGATCGAATCGGAGGTGGGAGGTGGGACCGGGATCTCGGCCTGCCTGCCCGCCGAGGCGCCGGAGGTGTTTTCGTGAGTGACCCGATCAAGCTGCTCGTCGCCGACGACCACCCGGTGGTGCGGGACGGGCTGAGCAGCATGTTCGCCCGCGACCCCGAGTTCACCGTGGTCGGCGAGGCGGCGGACGGGGCCGAGGCGGTCCGGCTGGCCGAGGCGCTCGGGCCGGACGTGATCCTGATGGACCTGCGGATGGCCGGCATGGACGGCGTCACCGCGATCGGCGAGCTGACCCGGCGCGGCGTGCCGGCCCGGGTTCTCGTGCTGACCACCTACGACACGGACAGCCACGTACTGCCCGCGATCGAGGCCGGCGCCACCGGCTACCTGCTCAAGGACGCGCCGCGGGACGAGCTGCTGCGCGCCGTACGCGCGGCCGCCCGCGGCGAGGTCGCGCTCTCACCGTCGGTCGCCGCCCGCCTGATGAGCCGGCTGCGCGCCCCGGCGCCGTCGACCGGCCCGTTGAGCCGGCGCGAGCTGGAGGTGCTGCGCCTGGTCGCGGCAGGCCACACCAACCGGGAGGCGGCCGCCCGGCTGTTCATCACCGAGGCCACGGTCAAGACGCACCTGCTCAACATCTACGCGAAGCTCGACGTCAACGACCGTGCCGCCGCGGTCGCGGAAGGTTACAACCGCGGCCTGCTCGCTGCTCCCGAGCGTCCGTGAATCGTCCCCCCGTCTTGTCTAGGCGGGAGGGCCGGTCCGGGAGGCGGCGGACAGCAGGGTGAGGGCGGCTTGGCGGGCGTGATCGCCCGCGCCCACCACATTGTGGTGCGCGGCGACGACCGTAGCGCCCTCAACCAGGATGAGCAGCTGCCGCCCCAGGAGGTGCGGATCCGCGGCTCCGGCTCGTTCGGCGATGCCGGTCAGGAGCTCCAGGTAGCGGTCGAGATGACGCGCGGTGATGGCGCGTACGGCCTCGACATGGTGCTGGGCGGCCGCGTTCAGCATCGCGCACCCGCGGAACACCGGCTCGTCGTACCACTGCCGCAGGGCGTCGAACACCGCGGCGAGCTGGTCGCGGGGATCGTCCCCGGCGGCAGCGGCTGCCCCGGCCAGCCACCGCGTCACCTGTTCACTGCGCTTGTGGAGAACCGCCTCGATGAGCCCGTCCTTGGTGCCGAAGTGCCGGTAGAGGGTCTCCTTGGACACACCGACGCGGGCGCATAGCTCGGCGACGCCGACGCCGTCGAGTCCGCGCTCGTACAGCAGCGGCATGGCCGCTTCGACGATGGTGGCGCGGGTGCAGGCCGGGTCGATCGTCGACCCTTTCGCGACTGGCATGAGAGAGATGGTACCGCTCGGTTCGATCTGATGCTAGCGTCGAGATCGTACCGATCGGTTCGACCTTGGAGCTTTCGATGACAGACCAGCTTGCCGCCGACCCGCCGGGTGACCCGGACATTTCGGCAACCACGCCCGCGATGACCTTCCTCGTCGCCGAGATGGACGCGGCCGGCGAATCGTGGCGGCCGGCCGGGCTCGCGCCCCTGCGGTACCTATGAGAGCGCTGCGGCTGGCTTTCGGCACCGCCTCCGCGCTCGGGCTCGCGCGGTTCGCGTACGGCCTGCTCATCCCGGCCATGCGCGACGACCTGGGCTGGAGCCTGACCGAAGCCGGGGTGATGAGCGCCGCCAACGGGCTCGGCTACCTGGTCGGCGCGCTGGTCACGCCCGCCGTCCAGCGCCGGCTCGGCGCCACCGCCGCCTTCCGCTGGGGGATGGTTCTCACCGCGGTGGCACTGGCCGCCACCGCGGTCAGTGGCGACTTTCCGGCGCAGCTGGCCGCGCGGGCCGCCGCCGGGATGGCAGGGGCGCTGGTGTTCATCAGCGGTGGGGTGATCGCGGCGCGCATCGCGACCGACATCGCCTCCAGCACGCCCATCGTCGTCTACTTCGCCGGTACCGGGCTGGGCATCGTGTTCAGCGGCGCGACCATCCCGGCGCTGGGTGATCACTGGCAGTTGGCGTGCGCCGGCCTCGGCGTCGCCGCGGGTCTCGCGACGCTGGTCAGCTGGTCCGCCGCACGTACCGATGAGGGTGAAGACGCCCCGGCCGGCACGGTGCGGATGCTTCCGCTGTGGCGGATAGCCCTGGCCTACCTGCTGTTCGCCGCCGGATACATCACGTACATCACCTTCCTGTCCGCCTACCTCGCGGACCGGCACGCGTCGATCGCGCAGGTGACGCTCACCTGGACGGTGCTGGGGCTGGCCGTCGTGCTGGCGCCTTTCCTCTGGAGTCGGCCCATCACCGACTGGCCCGGCGGCAGGGCCCTCGCCGCGCTGCTCGCGCTCCTCGCCGGTGGAGCGGCACTCGCCCTGGCGTCCTCGGCACTGCCGGTCATCCTGGCCTCCGCGGTCGTCTACGGGGCGACGTTCATGAGCGTGCCCGCCGCCGTCACCGCGCTCATCAAAGCGAACACGCCGCCCGCGGAATGGACGGCCACGCTCGCGGCCTTCACCACGGTGTTCGCCGCCGGTCAGACCGCCGGACCGTGGCTCGCCGGGCTCCTCGCCGATCACACCTTCACCGGCGCCACCCTGGCCTGGACCGCCATCCTGTGCGCCGGGGCCGCCCTGATCGCCGCGACCGCGAGTCGTTCGCGCGTGGCCGCAACGCCCTGACCCCCGGATTGTTCGACAACCACTTCGACAACCATAAGGAGTACGACTATGACAACCTTCGTTCTGATCCCCGGCATGTGCCACGGCGGCTGGTGTTTCGACGAACTCGCCGAAGGGCTGCGCGCCCACGGACACCGCGCCCACCCGCTGACGTTGACCGGACTCAGCGAACGCGGCCACCTGCTGCATGGCGGAGTGAATCTCGACACGCACATTCAGGACGTGACCGGGGTACTGGCGGCCGAGAACATCCACGATGCCGTGCTGGTCGGTCACAGCTACGGGGGAATGGTGATCACAGGGGTCGCCGACCGCATGCCCGACCGGGTGAACGCCCTGGTGTACCTGGACGCCATGGTGCCCGGTGACGGCGACTCCTGCTGGAGCCTGGTCACCGATCGCGAGCGACAGTGGTACACGGACGTGACCGCGAGCGGCTACGGGGTACGACCACTGCCGTTCTTCGACACCCGGGCCACAGCCCACCCGCTCGCCTCGCTGTTCCAGCCGATCCGGTTGGCCGGCGACCTCACGCAGGTCCGGCGCCGGATCTACGCGTACGCCGCCGGGTGGGACGGCGAATCGCCCTTCACCTCCGTGTACCAACGGCTGCGCGAGGATTCCGCGTGGACGACGTACGCGCTCGACGGCGGGCACAACCTCATGCGGGACGCGCCGCTGGAGGTGCTGAAGATCCTGCTCGACGTCGGCTGACCTCGCTGATCACCCAAGATCCGGCGACTCTCCTGCGGACCGGGCGTTGGAAACACCTTCGGACGGCAGGCGCCCCGTCATGGGGCGCCTGCGTCGGCGTCGCCCGTATGCGCCGGCCAGTTGCGGAGCGCGACGTCGACGGTGTCGAGCACCCGGCTCCAGGATTCGTCCGCGCCGCGAGGATGATGGCGGAAGCCGCCTGCCTGTTCCAGGCTCACGAACCCGTGGAAGGTGCTGCCCAGCAACCGGACCGCGTCGGTCTGGTCGGGCTCCGCCAGTGAGTAGCCCCGGAGGATCGCCCGCGTCATGTCCGAGTGCCGGCGCGCCGCGCTCGCCGCAGCGGTCTCCGGGTCGAGTTCGACCTGCATCGCCGTGTACCTGCCCGGGTGTTCCTTGGCGTAGTCGCGATAGGCGTTGGCGAAGGCGACCAGTGCGTCCTTGCCCGCCCGGCCGGCCAGCGCCGTCGCGACCCGGTCGGCGAGCTCGGCCAGCGCCAGTACGGCCACCCGAACCCGTAGCTCGTGCGCGTTCCTGATGTGCGAGTACAGACTCGCGTCCCTCACGCCGAATCTGCGCGCGAGCTCGGAGACGGTGACGTTCTCCAATCCCACCTCGTCGGCCAGTTCGGCCGCCGCCTCGGCCAGCCGTTCGACGGTCACTCCGGCACGCGCCATGGGCACCCTGCTTCCTAGGACTCCTAGCAATATACATAATGAGTTGCTGCTGCAAAATACGGCGGCTAGCTTTTCGGCTATGAGACCGATTTCCGAGCGCGAGATCCGCGCCTCTTTCGTCAACTGCACCAAGGGCGAGGCCAAACGCCTCGTCATACCCAGGGACCTTGACGCGCGGCCATGGGACGACCTGGACTTTCTGGGCTGGCAAGACCCCTCATTCCCCGGCCGTGCCTACCTGGTCGCCGAGCACGGTGACCGGCTGGTCGGGGTGGCGCTGCGACGGGCCACCCCGCATGCCGGACATGCGCGGCGCAGCATGTGCTCGCTCTGCCTGACCATGCACACCGGCGATGGCGTGGCGCTGTTGACCGCCCGCCGTACCAGCGGCGACGGCAACTCCGTGGGGGCCTACATCTGCACCGACCTGGCCTGTTCCCTCTACCTGCGTGGCAAGAAGGACGTCGGGCCAGGTGGGCGGATGCCCGAGTCACTCACGCTCGAAGAGAAGATCGACAGGACCGCGGTCAACGTGACCGAGTTCCTCCAGAAGGTGACCCAGTGATCGACCAGAAGGTGACCCAGTGATCGACGTCCCCATCGCGTCCGGCCGCGCGCGTCGGGGGTGCGACGCCGTTACAGCGGCTCGCCGAGCGGTCCGTAGTCGGCCTCCAGGGCGGAGGCCCAGTGGGCGGCGAAATCCGGCTGCGTGCCGTCGGTGTCGGTGAACCCGTACTCCTTGTACAGATCCCAGGTGGCCAGCGCCCGCCCGGTCCTGCGCATGATGTCGGGATCCGCGGCCAGCGCGGCGACCGCCCGGCCGAGGTACGCCGGTGTCTCGGAGTGGGCGAAGTTGGGGTCCTTCGCCGCGCCGTCCCGCCAGTTGTCCTCGGTGACCCCGAAGTGGTCGAGCATCGCCTCGGAACGGAGAAAACCCGGCGTGATCGCCACGGCCGCCACGCCGTACGGCTTCAGCTCGGCCGCCTGCGCGACGGCGAGGCGGATCACCGCGGCCTTCGCCAGGTCGTAGAAGAACGACCCGCGATAGCGGGCGGTGTTGCCGTCGGTGACCTCCACGACCAGACCGGTCCGGCACGTGACCATCAGCGGAAGCGCGTGACGGCTGGTGATCACATGGGTCTCGACCGCCTGACGCAGCAGCCGCAGGCCGGTGTCCAGGTCCTGCTCCCAGAGCGGGTGCTCCCAGTCGGTCAACGGGTCGCCGCCCCACACGGAGTTGACCAGGATGTCCAGCCGCCCATCCTGCTCGGCCGCGATCCGGTCGACGAGGGCGCGGACCTCATCCGGGCGGCTGTGGTCGGTCCGGATCGGGATGCCGACGCCGCCTGCGGCGGTGATCCGCTCCGCCGTCTCTTCGATCGTCTCCGCACGCCCCAGGTCGGAGCGTCCTGCGGCGCTGCTGCGGCCGGTGACGTAGACCGTCGCGCCCGCGGCGCCGAGCTCGACGGCGATGCCCCGCCCTCCGCCCCGGGTGCCCCCGGCCACCAGGGCGACCTTTCCGGCGAGTGGCGGTGCGTCGTACATCATGATTCCTCCCGATCGGTGCTGTCGTTCAGGTGAGGGGACAGCACGGTGGCGACCTCCCGCCGGAGCCGCTGCGCCAGCGTGCCCTGACGGTCGAGCGCCCAGGTCAGGCCCGCCCCGGCGACGATCGCCTGTACGGTCCCAGCCAGGGCCGCGGCGTCGGTTCCGGCGCGAAGCTCGCCCGCCGACACGGCCTCCGCCAGCAGTGCCTCGATCGCCCGACCCTGGGCCAGATGAACGGCCAGGGCGTGCTCGTGGAACTCCGGATCCGTGAGGTCGATGCACAGGAACGCCAGATGGTTGGCGAAGCTCTCGGGCGTGGCCATCTGGGCCATCGACTCCGTCACCAGAGCCTCCAGGGCGGCGAGAGCCGAACGGTGCTCCCGCCGTACACGCTCGGGCTGTGCGTCGGCGTACTTCGCGGAATGCTCGGCCAGCGCCAGGAGCAGGCCGCGCTTGGACCCGAAACGCTGCACGAGCGTGCCGGGGACCAGCCCCACCTCGCGTGCCACGACCGAGAGGGTGAGCTTCGCGGGGCCCACCCTGCCGATCACCTCGGCCGCCGCGCGCAAGATCGCCGCGTCGTCGATCCCTCGAGGACGTCCTGCCACCACTGCTTCCCCTCATTAATAAATGCCTGTTCATTTATTAAATCGGCCCCCGGGCCATATCGCAAGCCGGGATGTCCGCCGCGTGGCCGAGGAGCCGATGGTCAGCTCCTGGTCAGCTCGTACGTCTGGCCACCATCTGGGGCCCGGTAGCAATCGCGGAAAATCCAACGAAGACCGGCAAGAACGCGGGTAAGTCCCCCTCGGTCGCCTCGGTGTACCGGGCGCTCACCGAGGCGGGGGAGTGGCGGGCTGGGCACCACATCTGACCAGCGATTACGCGTGGCCACGGCCCCCTTTTCTGGCGTATCCGGTGCCCCACCCCCACGAGGGCCGTCGTCATCCGAGGCAGGAGCGGACGGCCTTGGCCAGGTTCGCTGCCCGCGGGTCGTCGGGCCGATAGTTCCAGAGGTTCGTCACATAGGCGAAGCCGACACCGGCATCGGGGTCGGCGAAGCCGATCGATCCGCCGGAGCCCGGGTGACCGAACGCCGCCGGCCCGGTCAGCGGCATCGGCGGGCAGGCCCGCCAGAACCCGAGCGACATGTAAAAGGAGCGGTCGGCCGGGAGGTTCAGCCCCGGCGGCAGTCCGTGCATCGGCGTCCTGTCGGTCTGGACGACGGTCATCCTCTCGACCGTCGACGGTTCGAGCAGCCGCACCCCATCGACGTCGCTGACCGTGGCGGCATACATCCGCGCCACCGATCGGGCATCCGCGAGCATGTTCGCGGCCGGGAACTCGGCCGCGCGCCAGGCACGCGTGGCGTAGACCTCGGGGTCGGTCAAGGCGCCGCCGAGCTCGCCGGCGCGGGCCTGGACCGAACCCGGAGCCCACACGGCGTTCACCCAGGCGGTGACCGTCTCCGCATCGAGTCCGGTCGTCGCGATCAGCCCGGCCAGCAGCTCCTCCACGCTGAACGGGGCGGCATCGTGGAGCCGGGCCACCCGCTTCTCTTCCTTCTCGGGCAGCCCGATCCAGGCGCTCAGCCCGAGAGGGGCGGCCACCTCCTCGGCGAAGAACGTGCCGAGCGACTTGCCGGTGATGCGGCGTACGACCTCCCCGACCAGGAACCCGTACGTGACGCTGTGATACACGTGCTCGGTGCCCGGCTGCCACAGCGGCTTCTGCACTTCGAGCGCGCGGATGACCGGGTGCCAGGCGCACGCCTGCTCGAAGGTCAGCGGCCCGTCGACGATCGGCAGACCGGCCTGGTGCGACAGTAACCAGCGCACCGGGATCTGCTCCTTGCCAGCGGCGCCGAACTCCGGCCAGTACCGGGCCACCGGGGCGTCCAGATCCAGCTCACCGCGCTGGACGAGCATGTGGGCACAGATGGCGGTGGCACCTTTCGTCGTGGAGGCCACCTGGACGATGGTGTTCCTGCGCCACGGCCGATTCGCCTCGCGATCGGCCAGGCCGCCCCACAGGTTGACCACGGGGCGGCCGCCCACGTAGACGCTGCACGCCGCACCGACCTCGCCCAGGTTTCTGAAGTTCGCACGGAACGCGTCGGCGACCTTTCCCCAGCCGTGCTCGACACCGCGCTCGCCATCGCCACCACCACCGCTCACGGAGGCGTAGGCGCGGCCGCCGAGGGCGGCATGTGCGCCGGCGAGCGCGCCGGCGCCCAGCACGCCCCTCAACACGGTCCGACGCCCGACGTGTCCCTGTTCGGGTGTCCCGCTTGTTGTGTCTGCCATGCTGGGATTCCTTTCTAGAGAGCTGAAACTCAGAGATCTGAGACTTCTGGAGAAGACGTTCGCTCTGGTCGACCGGGACGGTCCGCGTTACTGAACGGCACGGCAAGAGCGGTGTGCGAGGAGCACGAGCGGTTTCTGGCGAAAGGCGACCCGGCCGTCAGCCCCAGGCCGTCGTCTCGCTCCGGCTCGTACTGGGTGGCGCCGCTCAGGGGGAGGCCGCTGATGAAGCGTGTCCCGACTGTTCGGGCGCGGCACGAGATTCCCGTGAGTCGCGGTGAATCCGCAGTGAACATCCCGACCTGTGGGGGCACGGGATGGGACAGGCGCTGGTCAGCATCGCGCGAGTGATGCTTAGGAGGTGAAGCGTCCGGCCCGTACGAACCCTCGCCTGTCATCGGTTCGTGGTTACGCGTCCCAGGTGACCGGGAGGCTCTTGACGCCGTAGATGTCGGCGGTCTCCGGGCGCAGGGCGACCTCGTCGGCCGGTACGGCCAGCCGCAGCGTGGGGAAGCGGTTGATCAGCGCGGGGAGCGCGACCCGCATCTCCACCCGGGCCAGCTGCTGGCCCAGGCACTGGTGGATGCCGTGACCGAAGGCCAGGTGCCCGCCGTCCTGCCTGCGCAGGTCGAGCACGTGGGGGTCGGTGAAGCGCTCGGGGTCGCGGTTGGCGGTGCCGTAGGACAGGATGACCGCCGTACCGGCCTTGATGGTCTGGCCGCCCAACTCGACGTCCTCCAGCGCCGTCCTCATGAACGTCTTGGCGACGCTCAGATACCGCAGCAGCTCCTCCACGGCCCCGTCGGTGAGCGCGGGCTCGGCGCGCAGCGCGGCCAGCTGCTCCGGGTTGCGCAGCAGCGCGAAGGTGCCCAGCGCCAGCATGTTCGCGGTGGTGTCGAACCCGGCCGACAGCAGGATCAGGGCCACCCCCCGCAGTTCCTCATCGGTCAGGTCGCTGTCGAGCAGGTCGCTGAGCACGTCGTCGGTGGGGTTGGCGCGCTTGGCGGCCACCAGCTCCGCGAGGTAGTGCTGGGTCGCGATGTAGGCCGCGACCAGTTCCTCGTCGCCGGCCTCCCCGCCGAGGAACGTGTCGATGTTCTCCTGGAAACGGCCGCGGTCCTCGTACGGCACGCCCAGCAGCTCGCAGATGATGATGGAGGGAATGGGCTTGGCGAAGGCGGTCACCAGGTCAGCCGTCGGCCCGGCCTTCTCCATCGCGTCCAGGTGCTCGGCGGTGATCCGCTCGATCCGCTCGGTGAGCAGCCGCATCCGCCGTACGGTGAACTTGCCCACCAGCGGCTTGCGGTAGCGGCTGTGCTGGGGCTCGTCCATGAGCAGGAACTCGCCGGGCGGCGCCGGGGGGACCTCGATGTCGCCGTAGTCGACGGTCGGGTGGTGGCGCATGAGCTCCTTGCGCGAGCTGAACCGCAGGTCGGCCAGCACCGCCCTGACCAGGTCGAACCCGGTGACCAGCCAGCCCTGGTGCCCGTCGGGGAAGGTGAATCGGCTGATCGGGCCGTGCTCGCGGATCTCGATCAGCTCCTTGGGCGGGTCGAAGGGACAGCCGGGCTGACGCGCCGCCGGCATCGCCGTGAGGGTATGGACAAAATCGTTCATGAGCTTTCCTTTCGATGTGCAGACACGCGACCGACCTAGGAGATCTTGCGGCGGTACGTGGTCATGGCGAAGCCGTACGCGACGATGAGGATGCCGACGCACCAGGCGAGGGCGATCCAGATGTCGGTGCCGACCGGCTGCCCGGTGAACAGGGCGCGGATGGCGTTGACGATGGAGGTCACCGGCTGGTTCTCGGCGAAGACGCGCACCGGGCCGGGCATGGTGTCGGTGGGCACGAACGCCGAGCTGAGGAACGGCAGGAAGATGAGCGGGTAGGAGAACGCGCTCGCGCCTTCCATGGTCTTGGCGGACAGGCCGGGGATGACGGCGATCCAGGTCAACGCCAGGGTGAAGAGGATCAGGATGCCCGCCACCGACAGCCACGCCGGCACTCCCGCCGAGGAGCGGAAGCCCATGAGCAGGGCCACGAGCGTCACGACCACGAGCGAGATCAGATTGGCGACCAGCGAGGTCAGCACGTGCGCCCACAGCACCGATGACCGCGCGGTCGGCATGGACTGGAAGCGCTCGAAGATCCCGCCCTTCATGTCCATGAACAGCCGGTACGCGGTGTAGGCGATGCCGGAGGCGACCGTGATGAGCAGGATGCCGGGCAGCATGTAATTCACATACGAATCCGACCCTGTTCTGATCGCACCGCCGAACACGTAGACGAACATCAGCATCATGGCGATCGGCATGATCGCGGTCGTGATGATGGTGTCCGGGCTGCGCGTGATGTGGCGCAGGGATCGTCCCAGCAGGACGGCGGTGTCGCCGAAGAAATGCTTGCTCATCGTTGTTCCTTATGCCTTCGTGCCGACGAGGGTGAGGAAGACGTCCTCGAGGGTCGGCTGCTTTTCGACGTATTCGACCTTGGCGGGCGGAAGCAGTCGCTTGAGCTCGGCCAGGGTGCCGTTGACGATGATCCGGCCCTCGTGGAGGATCGCGATCCGGTCGGCGAGTTGTTCGGCCTCGTCCAGGTACTGCGTGGTGAGCAGCACCGTCGTGCCCTGGTCGGCGAGTTCCTTGACGGCCTGCCACACCTCGATGCGCGCCTGGGGGTCGAGCCCGGTCGTCGGCTCGTCGAGGAAGATGACCGGCGGATTCCCGATGAGGCTCATCGCGATGTCGAGGCGGCGGCGCATGCCACCCGAGTACGTCGACACTTTCCGCGCGCCCGCGTCGGTCAGCGAGAAACGCGCGAGCAGGCCATCCGCGATCTCGCCCGGACTCTTGAGGTGTCGCAGCCGGGCGACCAGCACGAGGTTCTCCCGCCCGGTGAGGATCTCGTCGACGGCGGCGAACTGCCCCGTGAGGCTGATGGACTCCCGTACGTCCGCGGCCTGCGTGGCGACGTCGAAGCCGTTCACGCGGGCCGTCCCCGCGTCGGCCTTGAGCAGCGTGGACAGGATCTTCACGACCGTGGTCTTGCCCGCCCCGTTGGAGCCGAGCAGGGCGAAGATGCTGCCCCGCGCCACGTCGAAGTCCACGCCGCGCAGCACCCGCAGTTCCTTGTACGCCTTCTCCAGGCCCTGCACCTGGATCGCCGCAGCTTGCTGGGTCGTCATCACTCTGTCCTGTCCTTTGTCGTGGTGTTCTCGCCGGCGGCGCGCGCGATGGCGCTGGTGAAGCGGTTGCGCTCCCGGGTCCTGTACTGGCCGAGGGGGTAGTTGGCCATGAACGCCTCGACGAACTCCACCGGGTCCGCGCCGAAGATGTCGCGGATCGGGGTGCCGTCCGCAGCGCCCTGCTCGAACAGCTCGGCGAGGTCGTCGTACATCGCCATCGCACCGGCGCCGTCGGCCGGCCCGAAGTGCATCAGGTACCGCTCCAGTGCTTCGACCGCGATGCGGTAGTTCTCGGGAAGCTGCCTGATGCGTGCCTTGTACTGCCGGTAGCGCTTCTTCTCCTCCAGTGATCCGGTGACGATCTCCAGGTACTGCAGGTAGCGGCTCTTGGGCTCGTTTGATCCTGTAGTCATGTCTGCTTGCCTCCCTTGCGGAGCTGTTCGAGCCGGCCGGCCAGGAAGCTCCAGGTCCGCCAGAACTCTTCGAGGTACTCCCGTCCCTGAGCGTTGAGGGAGTACACCTTGCGCGGCGGCCCCTTCTCCGACGGGACCTTCTCCACGTCGACCAGGCCGCGCTGCTCGATCCTGACCAGCAGCGCGTAGATGGTGCCCTCGGCGATGTCGGAGAAGCCCTGCTCTCGCAGCCACGCCGTGATCTCGTAGCCGTACGCGGGCCGGCCGGACAGGATCGCCAGGACGATGCCCTCGAGCGTTCCCTTGAGCATCTCCGTCACGAGCTTGCCCATGGAACTCCTCTTTCAGCTACTTTGTGACGCTAGCTACCGGTACAAAGTAACACTTACTACTGGTACCTAGCAACACCGAATAGCTGAGATGTAAAACGGAGGATTGCGCGTGTGGGTGCGGGCGGCATGATCGCTGTTCGTGAGCGCGTCCGGCATCCCTTGGGCCAAGACGGGCTCGTCGGCCCACTGGAGAGTTCGATCGTCGCGGACGAGGCGGGAGCGCCCGCGACCATGAGTGCGCGATCGCTGAACGGTTCATGGCAACCACCATCACCGAAAGCGCTGATACCAGGCCGTCGCCGTGCTGACACGGCCGCCGACACGACACCGCAGCAGGCCTGCGCACCGCCGGGGCATCCGCCGGCCTGGCACGCCTCCCAAGGGGCGGTTCGGCGTTTACGGGATCTTCCCCGATGTCGTCGCGGATCGGGATCCCGTTCAGCCGCGCTCTGCTACGACAGGCGCGGCCTCGGGAGGGTGTTCAAGCACCCCCTGGGGGTCCGTCCAACGGAACGGCGCCTTCTCGCGGAAGACGCGCACGTGGCCATCGGACTGCGAGAGCTCCACGATCGCCCCTCCGGCGCCGACCAAGGTCCGACTTCAGCGGCTACCCGGTCCTACTGCTCTACCGCACAGCCCGGCGCCCGCCGGCGCCTTGGGTCGGCGACAGGTGTTACTTCCCGGCCGTGCCGGGTTTCCCGCTGATGGACTCCTGATAGATGTCCGCGTAGGTGCGCGAGTCCTTGACCAGGTCGTCGCAGAAGGCGGCGACGTCGTTGCCGATGAGTTCCAGGACTCCCTTTCCGGCCGCGACGCCCTCCTCGAAGAAATCGACGATCCCTGAGAGCAGGCGCCCGTCAGGCAGGTCGATCGGTCCGACCTTGAAGAGGTACCTCTGAATCTCCTTGTAGACGATCTGGTAGTCCGACGGGAGCGCCTTGACCCGGGCCATGTGCGCCCGCCACTGCTTCTTGCCCGCGATGATGTCCTGGATGCCCACGTCAGCCTCCCAGCCGGCCCAGTTTCCTTGCGACGTTCCTGTTCAACTGCTCGCGCCACCGGTCGCGATGGCTCCGAGCCCCTTCGCCGCCGGCCAGCGCCGCGCAGAAACCCTCGATGTCGTCACCCAGCACCTCGTGAATGCTCTGCCCATCGGACGCTGTCTCTTCGAGCAGCCCCAGAGCATTGTCGAGAATCGGCATCAGGTTGCGGCCGGTGAAGTCCGCGTAGGGAAAAAGGTGACCCTTGATCTTCTCCCACGCCGCCCGGTAGTCGGCCGGCAACGCCTCGGCTCGGGCTTCGAACGCCTTCCATTCCCTGGTGAGATCGCTGCCTGTCATGGTCTCCCAGAAGTTCATCTGCCGCCCTCCTTGAGCTTGTCGATCCGTGAGGAGACGTACTCCCATTTCGCCCAGAACCTCGCGAGTTCTTCGCGCCCCGCGTCGTTGAGCGCGTAGAACTTGCGCGGCGGGCCCACCCCGGACGGTCGTTTCGTCACCTGGACGAGCCCGTTCTTCTCCAGTCGCAGCAAGATGGTGTACACCGTCCCCTCGACGACGTCGGTGAAGCCGAGTTCGTTCAGCCGACGCGTGATGGCGTACCCGTAGGTCTCCTCGCTGCCGATGATTTCCAGCACGCAGCCCTCAAGCGTGCCCTTCAGCATCTCCGTCAGGTCGTCCATCGTGGGTCCTCTTCGGTTCCTGGTACTTTGTAATACCGAGTACCACTACACGGTACCACAGAGTAGTGAACCGTCGCCCAACTCGGCGGTGGTACCCGTCGCC
Organism: Microtetraspora sp. AC03309; assembly: GCF_020826795.1. Lineage (NCBI taxonomy): Bacteria > Bacillati > Actinomycetota > Actinomycetes > Streptosporangiales > Streptosporangiaceae > Microtetraspora > Microtetraspora sp. AC03309. The sequence goes on from NZ_JADDIL010000015.1 coordinate 35,974, forward strand.
TGGTCGACGTCACTGACGACGAGATCGGCGACGCGCTCACCGCACTGTGGGGCGAGTGCGAACCCGCGACGTGGAATCGCAACCGAGCCGCGGTCGCCTCCTGGCTGAACGGGTGCCTGGTCAAGAAGCACTGGGCCGCGCCCAGCGTGCCGGCCGACGCCGAACGGCGCCGCGCCTGACTCGTTCCCTCCCGTCACAGCGTCCCGGGGAAGCCGGGGAGCACGAGGTTGAACCAGTGCTGAGCGGTGTAGGTGGTGAGCTTCCTGGCCTTGCCGGTCTTGACGTTCACCGCGTAGGCCGTGAAGGGAACGTACGGAGGGTCGAAGCTCGGGGCAGGGGCGTCGACGTCGCTCTCCTTGCACGCGAAGGGCCTGGCGAGGGCGGTGATCTCCTGAGGGCCGGTCCAGCTGCGCAGATAGACAAGATTGTCGGTCATGGACAGGCCCCGCACGGGGACCCTCCGGAGCACCTTGCCGGTTTCCCGGTCCAGGTGCACAAGATCGTCACCGCTTCTCAAGCATCCGGTGCCGGGGACCTCCACGCGCTCCACCGCGACGATGCTCTTCCCATCGGGACCGAGCCCGCCGACCAGGTAGTGCCCAGCGACGTCGACGGTCCTCGCGTTGCCCGCCGTGGACGTCTGCCAGAGGTGGCTGATGGTCTGCAGCCGCGTCTTGGGCGCGTACTCGGCCAGGGTGATCGTGTCGCCGCCCGGGGACAGACCGATGGGGTTCCAGCCGTTCGGCAACGGCCTGACCATGCGCTCGCGCATGTCGAACAGCATGGCCGGGTCCTTCAGCGGCGGTCTCTTGGTGAATGCCACGAAGCGGCCGTCGTCTGACAGCAGGAGATGGGCGATGCTGCCGAGCCACGCTCTGGGCACCTTCGTCGGGGCCGTCAGTACCGCTCCGGAGGCAAGGTCGCGCACCGCGAAGGTGCCGGCCTCGGCGTCGTAGTAGACAATCTTGCGGCCGTCCCGGCTGATCGCCAGGGGGCTTGTTCGCCCGGAGTCGGAACCGCGCAATGCCTGCGCCACCCGGTAGGTCTTGCCGCTCCGGGTGACCACCCGCCAACCGCCGTCCACGCACCCGGGCGGCACCTTGCCGTCCTCCGGCTGGCAGAGGGTCATATAAGCGTGGCTCAGCGACCCCACCCCGCGTGCGGGCAGGTCGGTCACCGTCCCGTTCCCGGGCTCGGTGGCCGCGTCCGGCTCCGCCGGCAGCAGTCGTACGGCTGCCGTCGCGGCGAGCGCGATGGCGATGACCGCGGCGGCCGCCGCGATCGGGACGACCCTGCGCCGCCGCAGCTCGCGGGTTCTGATCGTGCGCTCGGTCAGGTCCACCTGGGGCGCATCGTCAGCCATGTCGTTCAGCGCGTCTCGCAGCCAGGTCATCGTTGTGCTCCCTTCAGGTCTTCCATTTCGGCGAACTTCGGCGCCAGCTCCGGCGCGAGCGCCCGTAACCGGGCGAGTGCGTGGTGGGCTTGGCTCTTGACGGTGCCGATCGAGCAGTTCAGCAGCTTCGCGGTCTCATGCTCGGTGAGGTCCTCGTAGTAACGCAGGACGATCACCGCCCGTTGCCTGGGCGGCAGCTGAGCGAGCGCCTGCCGCATGGCGAGCCGGACGATCGTGGACTCCTCGCTGGAGTGAGACCGCTCCGGCGGCTCGGCGCTCGGCAGTTCGGCCGTCCTGACCAGCCGACGGCGCCAGGAGATGTACTGGTTGACCAGCGCCTTTCGGGCATATGCCTGAGGGCTGGCGACGTTGGCCAGCTTGGGCCAGCGCCCGAGCACCTTGATCAGCACGCTCTGCAGCAGGTCCTCGGCGAGGTGGGCATCTCCCGTGAGCAGGTACGCCGTTCGCATCAGCGACCGCTGGTGGGCGGCCATGAACTCACGGAAGCTGTCATTGTGGTCCAAGAAAACTCCTCTCGCCCGTTACCGACGTCGGCGAGTGGATGAAAGGTTGGGCCGGATCGGCCAGGACTCTTTCCAGGTCTTGGTGCACTGAACAGTGATGCCACGTGATGGCCACGTACTTAGTTGGGGCTCCTAGCAGAATGATCAGCGGGTGAGGCGTCGCCAGCAGATAATCGCGGCGGCGAGGGTCATGAAGGCCTCGTGGATGTTGTCTCGGATCTCCCAGCGGATGCGCAGGCCCTGAGTTGGTTCAATTAGTGCGCAGCGGGATCGCGGTGCACACAGTCGAGTGCTTGGTGCAGGTCGCCTGAGAGAAGGTCGTCGGCGGTGATGGTTTGGTTCCGGCCTGACACTCGATCTGTGCGAACTCAGCGACTCGGACAGCTGAGGCCGTCACCTGGGCCGGCGCGGAGAACGTCATCCGGCCTCTTGCCGGCGGTAATAGCGCGCAACGGCATGGAAAGCCTCTTTGGGTTCCCAGCCAACGTCGGGATACGTCGTGCCGTGCTGGCCGCGAGGGAGGGTGCGGACGATACTGAGTGCCGTGGCGTCGAGGTCATGACACGGGTCCTCGCTGTAGGGCGCGAGCGGGAAGCTGAAGCTCATGACGAACGCCCGGTCGACGCCGACCTGGTCAAGCAGCTGGAGCTGGTCGATGAGGAGCCTGGCCTGGGCCTGTTCATCTCGGGGGTGTACCGTCCGTACCCGCGGCCGGATGAGCTGCCTCAGGACTGGTATATGCATTCCCAGCAGGGACAATGGTGCCGCGTTGAAGGTGCTGAGGAATTCGGGGTCGTCGGCGTCCCGGCAGGCCGCGAACCCGAGTTCAGTGATGGCGACAGGCTTCCCCGTGGCCTGGAGCCGGCCGATCTTGGCCAGGTACTGGTCGGTGGCGGGGGCTTGCTGGCGGTAGTAATTGACGCCGACAACGTCGAAGTGATCCCAGTCGACTCGCTCGAACGGCAGAGCGCTGTAGGTGACCGGGCCGCTGTAGACGCGACGTACCGAGGCTTCCGCCTCCGCCAGGAATGCGCGAAGCGTGTCCTGCCGGGACAGCACAACCTCGCGGAGGCGTGGCAAGCGACTGCGCTGCGCAAGTCTGCGGCCCGGCACGATGCCGCGCATAAACAGGGTGAGCTCGTTGCCGACGCAGAACGTCAGCCGGTCCGGCCAACGTCGGAACAGCGGCTCAACCGCGGCGGCAACCTCGGTGATGTAGCGCAGCGTGCGCTGCGGCGTGGCGTTCCACAACTCGGGACCAAGCCACACGTTGAGACCGATGGATGCCGCGTAGTCGGCGGCCGCCAGCAGGCGGCGGGGGTCACGGCCGCCCAGTCGCACGGCGTTGGCGTGCAGGTCGGTCCGGATGATGTCCAGTTCCCGGCGCATCAGGGCCTGCGTGTAGTCGGGCCGCCAGTTCATGGACAGCGAGCCCGTCGAACGCCCGACGTCGTAGACCACCCCACGCTGTCGAATCACCGGCGCGGCCCGTCCTGACCCGCCGCGACCATCTTCTGGATCGCCTGGCGAGTCACACCCAGTTCCCTGGCCAGATCGGCTTGCGAAAAGCCCTGGGCTAGCAATGCGTCGATCAGCCGGCGGCGCTGCCGGGACAGCTCCCGCCCCGCGCGGGCGTTCTCGAGCGCTGCTGCGCGGACCTGCATTAGTTCGGCGAGGGGTGCAGCGTGAGCCGCCGATTCGATGTGCTTGATCATGAGTCGATTATGACAACCCCTGGTTGTCGCGCGTCAACCAGGGGTTGTCATGTACGCCACCAAGCCGCTTTGCGGCCGCGTGTTACTGCGCATATTTATCCGCCGCGAGCCACGAACCTGCAGGTCGCAGTGACGCGCCGGTCGAAGATTCGTGATCGTGAGCCAAGTCGGGTAACAGAATGATCAGCGAGGGAGACGTTGCCAGCAGATGATCGCGGCGGCGAGGGTCATGAAGGCCTCGTGGATGTCGTTTTGGATCTCCCAGCGGATGCGTAGGCGCAGGCGATCCCGGTATAGAGCACGAACAAGATGCCCGACAGCATCTTCCCATCGTCCAGACGCCTACGTCCTGGATGATCGGCACGCCGGGGCACCACCGGCAACAACCGGGTGGATCCGCGCCCACAACTCATCCGGCACGATCCACGGCGACTGTTCGCCCTTCCTCACGCCGTGATCAACCCAAAGATGATCAGCCGTATTCCTAGATCATTTGTTAGGAGTTCTTATGGTCGCCGTGGATCCGTTCCTGGGCAGCCTGGCGGGGGGGTCATGCGGTGCCGGGATGTGACCTGGAAATCCTGAGCGTCACGCCGGCGGCCGGGCGAGTTTGACGGCGACGGCGTCGAGGATCCAGTCCAGGCCGGTCGCGAAGGACGTCTCGGCGTCCACCTCCGTGCCGTCGTGCACGAGCTTGGCCAGCGCGGGGAAGCGGCCCGTGGCCAGCACCCTGCTCACATACGGGCCGTGGGCGCGCTGCCAGTCACGCTTGGACAGGCCCGTGGCGCGCTCGGCCCGCAGGTTCGCGACCTCGCGCCTGATCGCGCCAGTGAGGTAGGCGCTGACGGTCTCCACGGCGCGCATGACGGTGTCGATGTCGGCGAGGCCGTCGAGGGCGGCCAGCGTGTCCTCACTTACGGCGAGGGCGTTCGGGCCCAGGGCCGGACGGCCGCCGAGCAGGTCGGCCAGCCATTCGTGACGGAGAGCGGCCTTCCTGGTGCGCTCGGCGTGGACGCGCAGCGCCTCCCGCCAGTCGCCGGGCTGCTCCTCGGGGAGGATCTCGGCGTGGACCTCGTCCACCATGAGGTCGAACAGCTCCTCCTTGGTGGAGATGTATTGGTACAGCCGCATCGGGCCGACGTCCAGCCGGGCGGCGACCTTGCGCAACGACACCGCCTCAAGCCCGCCCTCGTCGGCCAGCGCGATGGCGGCGGCGACGATGCGCTCCCGGTCGAGCGGCGCGGGGCGAGTCGGCGGCTCCGGCCGGTCCCACACAGTCATGGATACATCGTACTGTTGCGATACACCGTCTCAGCAAAATACAGTGTATCGACATGAGACACCGTATCGCCGTGATTGGGGGCGGCCCCGCCGGCCTTACCTTCGCCCGCGTCCTGCACCGCCACGATCACCCCGTCACCATCCTCGAACGCGATCCCGCCCCCGACGCCCGTCCCCCGGGCGGCACGCTGGACCTGCACGAAAACCTGGGCCAGCTCGCGCTGGGCAAGGCGGGGCTGCTGGCGGAGTTCCAGGCGCTGTCCCGTCCTGAGGGGCAGGCCATGCGCATCCTGGACGTGGACGGGACCGTCCTCCGCGACTGGCAACCCCGTCCGGATGACCGGGCCAATCCCGAGATCGACCGCGGGCAACTCCGTGACCTGCTGCTCGGCCCTCTGGACGTTCGGTGGGGGAGCGGCGTGACAGAGGTGGTGCCGGGGACCCGGGATGGCGTGCTGGTCCGTTTCGCGGACGGGCGACAGGAGACGTTCGACCTCGTGGTCGGCGCGGACGGCGCCTGGTCCCGGGTCCGCCCGGCAGTCTCGTCCGCGACGCCGCACTACACCGGCGTCACCCTGGTCGAGACCTCCCTGGACGACGTCGACACCCGCCACCCCGACCTCGCCCGGCTGATCGGCGACGGTTCCGTGGCTGTGTACGGCGTGAATCGCGGCCTTGTCGCCCAGCGCAACAGCGGCGGCCACGTCAAGGTGTACGCCCAGTTCCGCGCGCCGCTGGACTGGCACACGGACCTGGATCGGCATATGGGCCTGCGCCGGCGCGCGGGCCTGGACGCGGGCCTGGACCTGGCCGACGCCGAGGCCGAGGCCATGCGATCAAGTTTGCTGGCTCTGTTCGACGGCTGGGCCGCTCCCGTCCTCGACCTCCTCCGCCACGGCACCGCTTTCGTCCACCGCCCCCTCTACGTCCTGCCCGTGTCCCACACCTGGGCCCACGTCCCCGGGGTGACGCTCCTGGGCGACGCCGCGCACCTGATGCCCCCATTGGGGGTGGGCGCGAACCTTGCGATGCTGGAAGGCGCCGAACTCGCCGAGTCCGTCGCCGCCGCCCCCGGCCCCGGCGATCGGGACGAGGCCGTCCGCGCCTTCGAGGAACAGATGTGGGCACGGGCCGGCAGGTTGGCGAAGATCACGGCGGCCGGTCTGGAACGCCTCGTGAGTCCGGACCCCACCGAAGCCCTCGCCCTCTTCGACGAAGTTCAGCCATCCTGACTGCCGAACGCGAGAGCACCAGCGGCTCGCCACGGCTTCACGGGGCAGCACGGCACCGCCGGCGACGTGGCGCCCCGCCATCGGGTGACGCCCGTCCCTCCCTCTACGAGCTGGGCTGGACTGGAGACCACACGCTACTCACTGGCCAAGTTGGTGGACTCTGCACCACTAACGGGACTTTTCGTTCCGATGCTCGTCATGCCCCGAGACGGCGCCGTACGTGGGCCGCGGCGTGGGCCGGCAATCCTGGGAGCACCCTTCGAACCGGGCCGAGTCGATGGGCGTGAACGACGTCGGCGGCACGCCCTTCAGCGCGCCGATCATCGTGTCCTTCCAGATCGGCCCGGGAAGCGTGGCCCCGGCCACCGCCCCGTAGTACCGCCCGCCGATCGTCACCCCGATCAGCTTGTGCTCCTGGGCGCCGCGCGGGTCCCCGATGCTCACCGCGGCGGCCAGGTCCGGGGTGAACCCGGCGAACCACGCGGCGGCGTAGTCGTCGGTGGTGCCGGTCTTACCCGCCGCGTCGCGCCCGATGCCGCCCACCCCGCGCATCGTGCCCTTGGTGAGCACGCCGGTCAGCACCTCGGCCGTGGCGTCGGCGATCCCGGGGTCGAGCGCCTGGCGGCACTTCGGCCGGTACGTGGTGGCCTTTCCGCTTCGGTCGGTGATCCGGGTGATCGCCATCGGCGCGCAGTACGTGCCGCGCGCCGCGATCGCCGCGTACGCGTTGGCCACCGTCACCGGATCCATCTCGTTGATGCCGAGCGTGAACGTCTCGTACTCCTGCAGCCCGCGACCGTCCGACCGGCGGATACCCAGCGACTTGGCCGTGGTGACCGACTCGCAGAGCCCCACCCGCTGCTCCAGTTCCATGAAGAAGGTGTTCACCGAGCCCCAGGTGCCGGTCCGCAACGTCTTCCATCCGGGGAAGCCTTCGTCGTTGGTGACCGTGTGCGTCGGGTCGCCGATCTTCTCGCCCTTGCAGGTCGTGAACGTCGAGTAGCCCGGCGCCCGGTACCCGGCGCCCGCGCTCAGGCCGTCGTCGAGCTTCATGCCCTTCTTCAGCGCGCCGATCAGGGTGAAGGTCTTGAACGTGGAGCCCGCCTGGAACCCGACTCCGCCGCCGTGCGCGGCGTCCGCCACCAGGTTGTACGAGATCTCGTTCCTGGCCGTGTCGTTGCCGTACGGCTTGCTCGCCGCCATGGCCCTGATCGCTCCGGTGCCCGGCTGGACCAGTGCCTCGGAGGCGACGGGGTCGTCGGAGGCGTGCACATACTTCTTGATCGCCTGATCCGCGGCTGCCTGCATGGCCGGGTCGATCGTGGTCCTGATCGTCAGGCCGCCGCGGTTGAGCATCTCGAGGCGCGCTTCGGCGGTCGTGCCGAAGGCGGGATTGTTCAGGATCTCCTGGCGGATATAAAGGCAGAAGTACGGATATTTGCTGGGCTCGCAACCACCGGGAAGCTTCGTGCCCCTGTAGCCGAGCTTGGTGGCCTTCGCCGCGGCCGCCTCCTCCTGGGTGATCTTGCCCAGCTCGGCCATCCGGTTCAGCACGACGTCACGGCGGTCCCGCAGCCTCTGACGATGCTTCCGGCCGAGGTTCGGGTCGGTGGCGTTCGGATCCTGTACGGCGCCCGCCAGCGTCGCCGCCTGCGGCAGGGTGAGCCTGCCGGCCCTGACGCCGAAGAAGCGCTTGGCCGCCGCCTCGACGCCGTAGGCACCGGCGCCGAAGTAGGCGATATTCAGATATTTCTCGAGAATCTGGTCTTTGGTGTACTTCTTCTCGACCCCCATGGCGTACCGCAACTCGTTCACCTTGCGCGCGTAGCTGGCCTCCAGGGCGGCGTTACGCTCCGCGTCGGTGCCGGCGGAGGTGAGCAGCACCTGCTTGACGTACTGCTGCGTGATGCTCGACCCACCCTGGCTCACCCTGCCCGCCTGCAGGTTCTTGGCCAGCGCCCGAATCGTGCCCTCGAGGTCGATCGCGCCATGCTCGTAGAAGCGATAGTCCTCGATCGCGACGATCGCCGTCTTCATGACCTCGGCGATCTTGTCGAAGCCGACGACCTCCCGGTACTCCTCGTAGAAGCGTGCGATCTCGCCCCCCCCTTGGCGTCCTGCACGATCGTGACCTCGGCCGGCGGCGGCTCGACGAGGTCGACCGGCCTGAGGTCCACCGCGTCCGCCGCCGACATGAACCCGAGAGCCGCGCTTCCCCCGGCCGGGGCCACGATCCCCGCCGCGAGCACGCCCGCTGCCGCGCTCGCGGCGGCGAGCCGTACGATCTTCGTTCCCCGCCGCGACATCAGAGCCTGCCGAGCCCGCGGGCCAGGATGGTGTCGCTCAGGGTGATGGCCCCGTCGTACAGCTGAGCGACGGTCAGGCCGTTCTTGACGTGCGTGTCGGTGACCGGCGAGCCGGGCTTGGGCTCGCCGGACGGCTGCACCCGTACGAAGGCCGCGCCGAGGACACCACCGGCCAGGGGAGAGGTCGTCGATGCGATGGCTTCCCGCGCTGCCATGAGCGGGCGAGGGCGGAGATTTCGCATGTGATGTCCTTTGCCTGTCATTCGTGAAGGCAGGAGCAAAGCAGACCCGATCAGACGATGTCCAATAGTGATATCGGGATGAAATTAATATCCAATTCCATATAAGTGCTGGTCGCGGCACTTCTGGAGAGCCGCGTCAGGGCAGACGGTACGGAAGTGGATATGGCCGCGCTGTGGGCGGCGGTGAAGGAGGTCACGCCCCGAACGCCGCCACGGGGTACTAGCTGGTGGCGCGCCAGGTGAGGGAGAGTCCGGTCACGGCGCGTTCGGTACGGATCTCCATCATGGTGCCCAGGATGGTGGCATGGTCGGACACGACGGGAACGGCGTCGGGCGTATAGGTGATCCGGGTGCTGACGAGTACAGCGCTGCCCTCAGGCTCGTGAAGGCGGCGCGCGGCAGCGGGGTCGAGCAGGCCGGGCCGGACCACCTCGGACGCGCGGGCGACCGCCACTCCCGCGTCGGCGAGCGCCGTGTAGAGGGAGACAGTGGTGAAGTCGCGGTCGCGGATCTGGTCGGCCACCGGCTGGCGGACCCAGGACACCTGGTGAACGGCGGGACGGCCCGCGAACTCGCGGATCCGCTCCAGCCGCAGGGCGGTGTCGCCGGGACGCAGCCGCAGCTCCGCGGCGATCCGGGCGGGGGCCCGGCGCAACGCCCGCCCGGCCACCACGGTGCGCACGTCGTGGCCCTGTTCCCGCAGATCGTCGGCCAGACTGCGGAGCGAGCCGAGCTGGTACGCCAGGTGGGGCGGGGCCACGAACGTGCCCTTGCCGGGCCGCTGCACGATCAGCCTCTCGTCACTGAGCTCCCGCAACGCCTGGCGCAGCGTCATGAGGGTCACCCCGTAGGAGGCGCTCAGCTCCCGTTGCGGGGGCAGGGCCTCCCCGGGGGCGTAGTGTCCCGACCGGATCTTCGCGGCGAGGTCGGCGGCGATGGCGCGGTATCTCGTCTCGTGCCCGGCGTCGGGGGTCATCGTGGTGCGTCACTCCTGGTCGAGGGCCCGGCGCAGGGTCGCGAGGAAGGCCCGCAGGTCGTCCGGCCCCGCCCCGTCGAGCACCCGCCGCATGACCGCGGCCCCGACCACCACGCCGTCGGCGTACCGGCCGGCCTCCCGCGCCTGGTCGGGCGTGGAAATGCCAAATCCTAGCAAGACCGGCCGGTCGGTGGCGCGTCTGATCCGCGCGGTGAGCTCCGCCGCCGAGGCGGCGAGGGCGGCCCGCTCGCCGGTGGTGCCCATCAGCGACACCGCGTAGACGAATCCGCGGCTGCGGCGCGAGATCTCCTCCAGCCTCGGCCGCGGCGTCGCCGGCGACGCCAGCAGGACCAGTTCGACTCCGGCGGCGGCGGCCACGTCCGTCAGCTCGTCCGCCTCGTGCACCGGCAGGTCGGGCACGATCAGACCGCTGACGCCGGCCCGGCGCAGCGCGGCGCAGAACGCCTCGGGCCCGTCATGCAGCACCAGGTTGTAGTAGGTGCTGGCGACCAGCGGCACGCCCAGGTCCCGGACCTCGGCCAGGTCGGCGAGGATCCGGCGGGTGCTCGCCCCCCGGGCCAGCGCCGTGTCGCTCGCCTGCTGGATGGTGACGCCGTCGAGCGTGGGGTCGGAGAACGGCAGGCCGAGCTCGATCGCGTCCGCGCCGGCGTCGACGAACGCTTTCAGGTATCGCGTCCAGCCGGGCGTGATACCTCCGGTGACGTACGGCATGAGCAGACCGCGACCGGTGTCCCGGCGGGCACGCAGGTGGCGTTCGACCACGCCCGGGGCCAGGATGTTCGTCACACCAGCTCCTTCAGGGTAGAGATGTCCTTGTCGCCCCGGCCGGACAGCGTCATCAGGACCGTCGATCCGGCGGGCAGCTCGCCGCCCGCCGCGCGGATCACCCAGGCGAGGGCGTGCGCCGATTCGAGCGCCGGGACGATGCCCTCGGTGCGCGCCAGCCGTACCGCCGCGGCGACCGCCTCCTCGTCGGTCACCGTGACGTACCGGGCCCGGCCCAGGTCGCGCAGGTGGGCGTGCTCCGGGCCGACTCCCGGGTAGTCGAGCCCGGGGGCGATAGAGTGCGCCTCGACGATCTGCCCGTCGTCGTCCTGCAGGAACAGCGAGCGGCAGCCGTGGAGGACGCCGAGCCTGCCGCGGGCGGCCCCGGCGCCGCCCTCCGCCTCGACACCGACGAAGCGCGCCGAGGTGTCGGCGAAGCCGGCGAACGTGCCGGCCGCGTTGGAGCCGCCGCCGACGCACGCGACCACGTGGTCCGGCACGCCGGTCCGCAGTTCGGCGGCACACTGCCCGCGGGCCTCGTCGCCGATGACCCGCTGGAACTCCCTGACCATCCACGGGTACGGATCCGGCCCGATGACCGAGCCGACGCAGTAGTGGGAGTCGCCGGTGACGCCCACCCAGTGCCGCATGGCCTCGCTGGTCGCGTCCTTGAGCGTGCGGCTGCCCGTGGTGACCGGGATCACCTCGGCACCCAGCATGCGCATCCGGAAGACGTTCAACGCCTGCCGCTCGATGTCGCGCTCGCCCATGAAGACCGTGGCCTCGAGCCCGAGCAGCGCGGCGGCGGTCGCGGTGGCCACCCCGTGCTGGCCCGCTCCCGTCTCGGCGATCAACCTGCGCCGTCCCATCCGCGCGGCGAGCAGGGCCTGGCCCAGCACATTGTTGATCTTGTGTGACCCGGTGTGGGTGAGGTCCTCGCGCTTGAGGTACAGCCGCACGCCCAGCTCCTGCGACAGCCGCCGGGCCGGTGTGAGCGGAGTCGGCCGTCCGGCGTGAAGGGCGAGCAGTTCCGCCAGGGCACCGCGGAAGCCCGGATCCGCCCGCGCCTCCCGGAACGCCTCGTCCACCTCGCGGCACGCCTCCACCAGAGACTCCGGCGCGTACCTCCCGCCGTACTCGCCGAACCGGCCCCGCGCCCGGGGATCGCCCATCGTCCCGCTCGCCGGGACGGGCTCACGCCATGGCGACACATCTCGCATCCCACGCTCACCTCGTTCTATAACTCTGCAGAGAGTTCTATAACAGTGAGTGTGGCATGGACGGCGTGGGACGCGCCACCCCCGGCCGGTCCCGCTCGGCGGCGCGCGAGTTGGGGTGCCGTCAAAAGACGCGTCACCAGCCGCGAACGAGCGCGTTCCTGCAGGTCTGCGGCAGGGTGCATACATGATCACGTCGACGCCGATCACCGACTGCCCGGCGGGAAACTCGGATGCGAGGGTCGGTGGGGTGGTGTGTGATCGGGGCATGGCGATCGAGATGGGTGGGCCCGGGGTCGACGGGCTCGATGACGTGGTGCGGGTGTTGGGGGAGTGGCAGCACGACGGAGGGCCCGTGCAGGTGCATCCGGGGGATGTGGGGTGGTTCTGGCGCTTCGGAGCGAAGCGGACGGCGGAGGCTACGCGGACCTGGAGTCGGGGCGGGGAGGTTCTGGCGGTCGGGCTGCTGGACGGTGCGGAGTTGCTGCGGTTGGCGTTCGCGCCGGAGGCGTTGCGGGACGAGGAGTTGGCGCAGCGGGTGGCCGAGGACGTGTCGGCACCTGAGCATGGTGTGCTGCTCGAGGGCAAGGTGTACGTCGAAGCGCCGGTGGGTGCGCTGGTCCAGGACCTGTTGTTCAAGGACGGCTGGGAGAGTGGCGAGCCATGGACGCTACTTCGGCGTGACCTCGGCGCCCCTGTGCCGGATCCCGGCGTTCGCGTCGAGGTGATCGGGCCGGAACAGGCGCACGAGTGGGCCGCGGTCCTGCGGGCGTCGTTCGACGGGTCGACGTTCACCGACGAGCGCTGGCGCGCGATGGCGGCAGGTGCGCCGTATGTCGACGCGCGGTGCCTGGTCGTTCGCAATGAGCAGGGCGAGGCGGTGGCGGCCGTGGCGGTGTGGTCGGCGGGTGAGGGTAAGCCAGGGCTGATCGAGCCGATGGGGGTGCACCGGGCACACCGCGGTCACGGTTACGGCCGAGCGATCACGGTCGCCGCGGCGCGCGCACTTCAGGAGTTGGGTTCGTCCAGCGTGGTCGTGTGCTGCCCTAGCTCCAATGTCGGCGCCGTCGCCACCTACCAGTCGGCCGGCCTCGAGCAGTTGTCCGAGAGACGGGACCTGTACCGCAACGCTTCCTGAGGCTTTCGGTGTGGGGTCGCGGTGTGGCCGGTGATCGCGAGGCCGGTCTCGGCGAGGCAGCCACCTCAGGTGTCGCACCGGACAAAACCGGAGCAGTGTGATCCGCCGAGCCTGCGCGACCGATAGCCTGTGTCATCGTGGCGCGCGCTCTGACCTTGCCGATGTTGTTCGTGGTGTGCGGCGTCGTCGTGGCGGCCGTGCGAATCGCCGCAGGGTCCCCGGTCGCCGCCGGTATAGCGCTGCTGGTGTTCCTGCTGCTCGCCGGACTGTACTCGCCGCTGGCGTTCCCGAGGTCGATCGACGCGGTGGAGGCGCAACGCCGCAGCGCCATCGACGGTCGGCCGATCGTCTACTGGCGGGCGGGCTGCAAGTACTGCCTGCGGCTGCGGATCCGGTTGGGCCGCGACGCCCGCCGGCTGCATTGGGTCGACATCTGGCGCGACCCGGCGGGTGCGGCGGCGGTGAGGGCCGCCACCGGTGGCGACGAGACGGTGCCGACCGTGGTGCTGGCGGGCCGGCCGTACATCAACCCGGACCCTGGGTGGGTGCGCGAACAACTACCCCAATCCACCTGAAGCGGTCAAACCAGCTCGGCCAGGCGCGGCGGAGGGATTCACCGGCACGCAAGGCCGACCCGCACAGGCCCAGGACAGACGCCACTATTTGCTCAAGAAGCAAGCGAAAAGGGGCAGAAGCGTGGAGCCGGAGCAGCATTGGACGCGATCCGGGGTAAGGCTGCGTCAGGTCGGGTCCCGCAGCGGGCGCTGGAACTGGCTGCTCGTCCCAGGAGGCCCCGGAATGGGAGCCGAGTCGGTCGCCGGACTCGCCCAGGTGGCGCATCTCCCCGGAACCGTGTGGCTGGTCGACCTGCCAGGCGACGGGTCCACGCACACTTCGACGACACCTACCGGCTTCGCTGGACACCCCGAGCGCAGCCGACTCTGATCATCAGCGGCACCGAGGACCACGTCGTCGACCAGCAGCTGTGGGGACAGGAGGACGCCTTCCGCCAGGCGCATGTCCTGCACCGGGGCATCGCCGACGCGGGGCACTTTCCTTGGATCGAGAACCCAGAAGGCGTCCGCGCGGCGTTCGGAGACCTCGTCGACATGCTCGACCGCCCGTCCCAGCCTTCGCAGAACTAGGAAGATCAGCCATCCGGGTCGACGTCCGGCCCGAGTTCGTCAAGGCGCTGGACTTCGCCCGCACCATCACGAGGGCCGTCCCCCATCAGCGGGTCATCGTCACCGTGCACGAGATGACAGCGACTCGGCCGCGCCGCCGCCGGACCCCTCGCCACAGGACGTGCCGCGAGTGACCGGCTCCCTGGTCGCCGACCAGGTGCGCGCCGACGACCTGCTGCGGATGTTCGGCCCTGAGGGGCCGCCGACCCCGCTGGGATCGGCATGGCCCAGAGAAGGTGCGATCTCAAGAAAATTAAGATCGACATCTTGAAAGTTAAAGATGTCCTGGGTATAACTTTGAATATGACAGAGCAGGCGATGGACTGGCAGGAACTCACGAACCTGACCCGGGGCCAGCCGTTCGTCGTCGAGCGGGTGCGCCTGGCAGGCAGCGGCGTCGCGATCGAGGGCGAGTTCGAACTACCGCAACTGGCTCAGCTCAACGTCGAAGATCAGATCTTCGTCACGGCGTTCGTGCGGTGCCACGGTTCCATCAAGCAGATGGAACGGATCTTCGGGGTGAGCTACCCGACGATCAAATCCCGACTGAACCGGATCACACAGATGCTCGACTTCGTCGAGACCGATCCGGCGCCCTCGCGGGCCGACATCATCGACCGGTTGCGCCGCGGCGAGATCACCGCACAGCAGGCATTGTCCGAACTGGAGGGCCGCACGTGATGCCGCAGTTGATGACCGTACGGGTCAAACGCCCGAACCGTCGCCGCATCCGGATCTGGGTCCCGGTACTCCCCGTAGCGCTCGTGCTCTCACCGGTCGTGGTCCTGGCCGCCCTCGCGGCAGCCGTGGCCTGCCTCATATACCGCGTCGATGCGGTGCGGGCACTCGGCACCAGTTGGCGCATCGTCTCGGCGTTGCCCGGCACCCGAATCGACATCGAGCACGACCGTACGGCCGTGCACGTCGCCATCCGATAGGAGAGGTTCCGATGAACGAACAGCGCAAGGACATCCTCGACATGCTGGCCGAGGGCAAGATCACCGCAGAGGAGGCGGAGCAGCTCATCGCCGCGCTCGAACACGACCAGCCGCCCGCGGCGTCCAGACTCGACGCCCGGCCGAAGGGCAAGGCGAAGTACCTGCGGGTGGTGGTGCACACCCTTGAGGGCGGCGAGCCGGGGCGGGTCGACGTGCGGGTGCCGCTGCAGCTGCTGCGGGCCGGCGTACAGCTGGCGGCCCTGATCCCGCCACAGGCACTCGATCGGGCCAACACCCAGCTGAACCAGTCGGGCGTGCCGTTCGACCTGACGCAGCTCAAGCCCGAACAACTCGAGGCGCTCGTGGACCACCTCGACGAGATGACCGTGGAGGTCGACCAGCCCGACGCCCACGTGCGCGTCTTCTGCGAGTAGGCGCCATCCACCTGGACGGACCCCCGAGAGAGTGCTGCGCCACCCTCCCCAGACCGCGCCCGCAACAGCAGAGCACGGCGAACGGAACCCCGATCCGCGTCCCCGCGGTCTACCTCAATGGCCAGTTCGCCACCCAGTGGTACTGGCGGCGGGTCATCGCTGAACTGGGGACAGGGTGGCGGCACATCGCCTACGACGAGCGGGCTCGCGGCAAATCGGAGCGCTCGGCGGACTATTCCTTCGAGGTCGGACCGCGGGACGAAGGGATGACGCCGGATTCCGTGCCATATCGGAGCTGGACGAGGACGATGGCGGAGCGTCGGAAGCTCACGGGGCACTGATCGGCCTGCGGCCGTCGCCGTCACCTACACGGGGCGGGTGTGCACGCCGATGCCGCCGGAGACGATCAGATTGTCGCCCGTGATGTAGCTGGCACCGTCGGATGCGAGGAAGGCGACAGCTTCGGCAATGTCGGCAGGGGCTCCGACGCGGCCGAGGGGAACGCCGTCACCCCAGGAGGCGATCGTGTCCGGGGAGATACCCATCTTGCTGTACGCGGGGGTGTTGATCAGGCCGGGGCTTACCGCGTTGACCCGGATACGGCGTGGGGCGAGTTCGATGGCCAGGGAGCGCACGAGAGGCAGCAGAGCTCCCTTGGCAGCGGTCATGGCGGCGCCGAGTCCCTCGCCGGCGCGTTGCGCCTGTTCACGCAGCAGGGGTACGACGAGACGACCATCGCGCAGATCGCCCGCGAGGCCGGTGTCTCCCAGCGCACCCTCTTCCGTTACTTCGGCACCAAGGAAGACCTCATCGGCGGCAGCCAGGAGCAGTTCATCGCCCTCCTGACGGAAACCGTCCGCAAGCAGCCCGTCGATGTCGGCGCCTGGGAGGCGTCGCGTGCCGCATTCAAGGCCGCGCTCTCCCTCCATGCAAGTCCCGAGCAGGCGCTGGAGCGCTTCCGCTTGGCGCACCACACCGACTCGCTGCACGCCGCCTATCTTGGGAAGCGCGTGCGCTGCCAGGAGGAGCTACTGCCACTGCTCGAAGCCAGACTGGCACCCTCGGGGGCGGACAGAGGGCAAGCCCGCGCCGTCGTTGCGGCAGCGTTCGCGGCCGGGGCGGGACGCCGCCGAGCTGACCGCGCTGGCGGACCATATCACCGCTCACGGCCTGGTGCTGGAGATGCTCGCCGGCCCCCTGAAGGTAGCGGGCGGAGTGGATGGTGCGCCGCATCCGCCCTCATTCCTTCAACGCAGCGGCCGTTGGGTTGTCCGCGATCGCTACGGGGACTTCGATCTCGATCGCGGTGGGCCCGGCCGGATAGGCCTGGTTCTGCTCCTTCAGAGGCTGCGGGCGGTGATGTCGCCGTTGGAGGTGGTGGCGCGGATGTCGAGTTCGGCGGTGCCATCGTTCTTGAGGGCGTTGCTGATGCGGCCGTAGCTGGTACCGGCGTCCAGGGCGGCCGAGACGCCGGCGGCGGCGGCGACCGAAATGTCGCCGGACTGGGTGCGGAGCACGACCGTGCCGCGCACGGCCTCGGTGATCCTGATGTCGCCCCTTGCGGTGCTGATCTCCGCGGGGCCGTTGAGCCGGCCGATCTCGACGTCGCCGTCGATCGCAGTGAGGCGGACGCTCGCGGCCTCGTCGATCTTGATCTGGCGGTACGCGCCTTCGAAGGCGACGTCGCCAAGGCGGCCGACGCCGCGGAGTTCGGAGCTGGCGGTCTTGGCCTCGATGTGCGAGCCGGCGGGCAGCTGGACGGTGACCTCCAGGGATCCGGAGGGGCTGAAGAGCTGGTTCTTGGGCTCGGGGGTGTGGATCCGCAGGACGCCGTCGGCGTAGGCGACGGTGGTCTGCTCGGCGGCCTCAACGTCGCGGCTCTTGGAGGGGTTGGCGGGCAGGACCTCGACGGTGGTGTCGGCGCGGTCGGCGGCGATGAACTGGATGCGTCCGGCAGGGATGGCCAGGACGGCGGAGATCGGGGCGGGGGTGTCGAACTTCTGCATCGTGCTCTCCGGTGCTCACTTGTTGTTTCTGTTGCCGGAAACGCTACGTTGCTTTCCAAAATCAAGCAACGCACTCGTTGCACATAATCGACATCTATGCAGGTAGGTCCTGCGAAATCGTTGCAACGGACTTGGGAGTAACGCAACGGTAGCCGCCTCGATCATTGCAATGGGTGAGAAGTGAACGCTATGGTGGGAGCCTCGGGGACCACCACGAAGGATCACCAAGGAGATCGCGATGCCGGGAGGCAGGCTCACCCAGCAGGAACGCCAGCAGATCGCGCTGGGGCTGGCCGACAGCCTCCCCTACGCCGAGATCGCCCGACGCCTCGACCGTCCGACCTCGACGATCACGCGTGAGGTGATGCGTAACGGCGGCCCCAGCGCCTACCGCGCGGACCTGGCCCACCGCGCCACCGAACGCCGCGCTCACCGGCGCAGGCCCGCTTCCTCCCGCGGGCCGGAGTCGGTCCGCCAGCCACACGGACGCGACGCCGAGGCCGTGGCCGAGTACGAGGAGACGCTCACCACCGTCCTCATGGCTTCTGGTCTGCCCAAGATGACGGCCCGGGTGCTGACCTGCCTGTTCACCACCGACGCGGGCAGCCTCACCGCGTCCCAACTCGCCCAGCGCCTCCAGGTCAGCCCGGCGTCCATCTCCAAAGCGATCGCCTTTCTGGAGAGCCAGAGCCTCGTCCGCCGAGAACGTGACGAACGTCGCCGCGACCGCTACGTCGTCGACGACGAACTCTTCTACCAGGCGACGATCGCCAGCGCCCGATCCAACGACCAACTCGTCGAAACCGCACGCCAAGGCGTCGCCATCCTCGGCCCCCGCACCCCCGCCGCCACCCGCCTGGAGAACATCGCCCGCTTCCTCGACTTCATCAGCGAAAGCATCACCCGCGCCGCCGAACAGGCCCGCGAAGTCCTGCACACCAAACCCGAAACCACCTCAAACGACACCGCCCAACCACGTTCAGACCACGGGTAGACAGCCGTCTCGATCGTCACAGCAGTGAGCAGGCTGGTGACCTCGGCGATCGCCTCCACCGAGGGATGGAAGCAGCGGCATCAGGCTGGACGAGGTGCCAGGAGAACATGGTCAGATCATGGTGGGTATTGATCACCTTGGACACCGCGAGCACAAGATCGTCGAATTTCTCCTCGCGCCCGTGACCGATCTTGGATGGCCACGACTCTGCAAGGCCCGCAGTGATCGTGCTATGAGTCGACCTTACCCACGCCGTGCCGGTCAGATGCCGCGGACGACTGCCAGTACGTGAGTGGGAACATCTGGTGCTCTACGCGATCGTCGGGGCTGGATCCGGACTCGTCATGGGCACGCTGCCCAAGCTGATCGCCGACCTGGTGCCGCTCGACAGGACCGGCACCGCCAACGGGATCAACAACATCGCGCGCGCTGCCGGCAGCGTCGTCGGCAGCCAGCTCGCCGCCGCGGTCATCGCCTCCAGCATCTCCTCCGGAGCCGCCGGAGTGCCGGACTCCGCCTTCACCACCTTGTTCTGGCTGGGCGCGGCCGCCGCCGTCCTCGGGGCCGCCCTGTCACCGCTCGCCGTCCTCGGGGCCGCCCCGGCATCGTCGGCGCGACCCGCCGAACGGGAACTCCACGCGTAGCCCGTCCCTTCAGAGGAACGGCCCCGGACCCGCGCGGTCCGAGGCCGTGGAGTGTCGTTCGTCAGAGCCGGTCAGGATGATCGGGTTTCTCGTCCTGCCGCCGACCGGGATTCCGCTCTCATGCCGGCTGGAGAGTCCACGACTGCTTGCCGTGAAGGTCGGGGCTGTCTCCCAGCAGGACGGCGGGGCGTTTCGGACCGAAGTCGGTCACGTAGCCGAGCCCCCGCGCGATGGTGACCCGGCCGTCGCCGGTATCGCCGACGATCCAGGTGTGCCGGGGACCCGGCTCGCAGGGCAGCGTGGCGACCATCGGAGGATAGATCCGCTCCAGGGCGGTGCTCATGCAGGTGCCGGTGGTCGCGTGCCGGATCATGACGCTGTCGCCGTCGCCGGTGGGTACGAGGATCCACCTGGTGTCGCACGCGCCGGGCAGGACCTTCGAGTTGAATCCGCCTTCTCCTCGCAGGCACGCCCCCTCCGAGTTGACGATCTGGTACGTCCCCGGCCGGACCGGGACGGACGGCGCCGCCGACGCGGGGGCGGCGAGGGCGACGGGGATGGCCGCGGCCAGCACGGTGGCGGCGGAGGCGAGACGGATACGCACGAGGAGCCCCTTCCTTGCGACTACTTTGCGTCACTGATTATTACGTAACGCATCCGAAAAGGCCCGGCAAACGGACCGACTGATTACGTGGCGTAGTCGTTTCGAATGCGCTCGCTGGCCGGACTCCCGGCCTGGAAGGATGGCCGCCCATGACGGCGATCATGCGGCGATATGCGGATGTGGGCGATCTACGCGCGATGCAGAGGCTGACGCAGCGCGTGTGGTCGGTGGCCAGCCCTCATCACGTCGGCGACCTGGCCTGGGGCCGCCTGATGTACACGCTCGACCGGGCGGACTGGCCCATCGCCCTGTGGGAGGCCGGCGGTCGCGTGGTCGCCTGGGGGTGGGCGCACCTGCCCGACGATCTCCGGCTGCAGGTGGATCCGGCGTTCCCGGAGCTGGTCGAGGAGATCCTGGCCTGGTTCGACGAGTCGGCCGCCGGCGGACCGCGCGAGATCAACGTGCTCGACGCTCAGAGGGAGTTGCATGACGCGCTCGTCCGCCATGGATACCGACCGCGGGACGACGCGCCCTACTTCCGCTATCACTCCCGGCCGCTCACCGACCTGCCCGAACCCGTGCTGCCGGACGGCTTCACCGCTCGTGCCGTACGCGGTGATCACGACGTGGACCGGCGCGTCGCCGTCCACCAGGCCGCGTGGAGTTCGACCGGCGTCACGACCGAGTCCTATCGGGCGATCATGGACGCGTGGCCGTACCGGCCGGAGCTGGACTGGATCGTCGAGGCTCCCGACGGTCGCTTCGCCGCGAACTGCCTGATCTGGTATGACGACGCCCACCGCGTCGGGCTCATCGAGCCCGTCGGCACCGACCCCGCCCACCGCCGCCGCGGGCTCTCCCGGGCGGTGTGCCTGGCCGCCCTCCACGCGCTCCGTCGCGCCGGCGCCACCAGCTCGATCGTCTGCCCGCGCGGTGACGAGGACTATCCCGTTCCCCAAGCGCTCTACCGCGGCCTGGGATTTCACCCCTACGCGCGTACGCACACCTACGTCAAACTGGGGCAGACCGAGTGAAGCACCTTCCGCCTCCTTCATGCGACGATGCGGACATGACCCATGCCACCGGCTCGCACGTGGTGAGGGGCCTCCAGGAGAGAGCGGCTCGGGCGCTGCCCGCGGAGCACGTCGAGCACGCGGGCGGGTGGTGGTTACGCCTCGCGCCCACCTGCTCCTGGTGGGTGGGAACGGTACTACCGCACGGCGACGCCGGGCCGGAGGAGCTGGCGCGCAGGGTGGGGGAGGCCGAAGAGTTCTACGGCCGGCACGGCCTGGACACGCGCTTCCAGATCAGCCCGCGAGCCTGCCCTGACGCCCTCGACGCGTTGTTGGCGGATCGCGGCTACCGCCGTGGCGGCCGGATGTCATTACAGGCGGCTTCGACCGCGCGGGTGCTGGAGCAGGCGTCGGGGTCGACGCGGGTGCGGGTGGACGACCGGCCGGCAGGCGAGTGGTTCGAGGTCTGGCACGCCGTGCACGGTCACGACGGTGAGTGGGACCTGCTCGGCCGGGTGGAGCGGCCCAGCGCCTACGCCTCGGTGAGCGTCGGAGCCGATGTGATCGCGGTGGGCCGGGCGGTCGCCGACGACGGCTGGGCCGGGGTGTTCGGGATGGCGACGCTTCCGCGGGCACGGGGGAAGGGCGCGGCCCGCGAGGTGCTCGCCGCGCTGGCAGGCTGGGCTCGCACGCAGGCGGCGGATCGCATGTATCTGCAGGTGGAATGCGAGAACCACGCTGCCGTACGGCTGTACGCGTGGGCGGGTTTCCAGGAGGTGTGCGGCTACCACTACCGCGTGGCGCCGTGAGCGTCGCCGCGTGGCGGTCAGCCGTTGTCGTCCCCTGGGGTCCCGGGGGCGCGGCCTGACAGGCGTACGGCCCCGGGACCGTACGCGAGGGGATCGCTCAGCACGCACCCGCTGGGCGGTCGGGCGCCCATAGCCGGTCGGCGTCGCCGGCGGAGAGCGGCCTCGGCGATGCTCAGGCCCGCCGGGGGGTCGGAGCGTACGGGCTCGGATTCCGGCTGTGGGTTGACTTCGAGCGCGCTCCAATTCCTAGCGTCGGGTCACTTACCGAGAGCCCTCACCGTGATCATCAGCAGTGCTACCGATTGGACCCGTATGCCCGAATCGAGGCAACACCGCCGATTCCTGGTGCTGGCGATCTGCTGCGCCAGCATCGTCGTCGTGGTGATGGACATCTCCATCGTCAACGTCGCGCTGCCGACGATTCGCAGCGACCTGCACGCCTCGGAGTCCGGCCTGCAGTG
Organism: Microtetraspora sp. AC03309; assembly: GCF_020826795.1. NCBI lineage: Bacteria > Bacillati > Actinomycetota > Actinomycetes > Streptosporangiales > Streptosporangiaceae > Microtetraspora > Microtetraspora sp. AC03309. The sequence goes on from NZ_JADDIL010000015.1 coordinate 57,871, forward strand.
GACGGTCGACGCGTACACCCTGGTGCTGGCCGGCTTCCTCGTTCTGGCCGGATCCGCCGCCGACCGGGTCGGCCGTCGGCGCGTCTTCCTGGTCGGCCTCGCCGCCTTCGGGCTCGGCTCGCTGCTGTGCGGCCTGGCGCCGAGCATCGGCTGGCTGATCGCAGCGCGTGCGCTGCAGGCCGTGGGCGGCACGATGCTCAACCCGGTGGCGATGGCGATCGTCGCCACCACGTTTCCCGACCCGGCCGAGCGGGCCAGGGCCATCGGTGTGTTCGGCTCGATGTCCGGGCTGGCGCTGGCGCTGGGGCCGATCCTCGGCGGCGCCCTGGTCGACGGCTTGGGCTGGCGCTCGGTCTTCTGGGTCAATGTGCCGATCGTTGCCGCCGCGATCGTGTGCACCGCGCTGTTCGTGCCGGAGTCCCGCGCCGCGCGGGCGCGCCGGTTCGACCCGGTGGGCCAGACACTGGTGGTCCTGGTGCTGGGCAGCGTCGTCTACGCGATCATCGAGTCCAGGGTCCTGGGCTGGACCTCGCCGCTCATCCTCGGCCTGCTCGCCGTAGCCGTGCTCGGTGCGCTGGGCATCCTCGGCTACGAGCCGCGCCGTATCGACCCGCTGCTGGAGCTGCGCCTGTTTCGTAGCGTGTCGTTCAGCGCGGCGATCGTGATGGCGCTCTTCGCCCTGTGCGGGTTCGGCGCGTTCCTGTTCGTGACGACCCAGTACCTGCAGGACGTGCGCGGTATGTCGGCGCTCACGGCCGGGCTGTGCGTGCTCCCGGTCGGAGTGCTGGTCATCGTGCTCTCCCCGTTCACCGGCCGGCTGGTCGGCGTGCGCGGTCCCAGGCTGCCGTTGGTGGTCGCCGGGGCCGCGTTGGCACTGGGCGGCGGCGCGTCGATCTGGCTCGGCCCGGCCACCCCGCTGCCGGCCGTGCTGGCGATCCATCTGCTGTTCGGCGTCTTCCTGGGCACCGTCAACCCGCCGATCACCAACACGGCGGTCTCCGGAATGCCCCGCTCGATGGCCGGGGTGGCTGCCTCGTTGGCCTCCACCGGCAGGCAGACCGGCACCACCCTGGGCGTCGCGATCGCCGGAACGATCGTGGGGTCCGCCTTGACCCGGGGCGGGGCGGCCTACACCAGCGCGGAACCCGGCGTGTGGTGGATGGTGCTCGGGCTCGGCGTCGGCATCCTGGTCCTGGGGCTGCTCAGCACCGGGCGCCGGGCCATGGCCACCGCCGGGCGGGCGGCGGCACTGTTCGAGGAGGTGGACCAGGGCTCGGATCCTCGAACCGTCTCTCTCCGCCGTTGGTGATCGGCGGCGAGGCGCGGGCCGCGGCACTGACCCCGCCACTGACCTCGGCGTTCACCCCAGAACTGACCTCGGCGCCGGCCGAAGTCGGCGTCGGCGGGGTCCAGAGGTCGTACGCCGGCATCAACCGATCGGCGGATGCGGGTTCCAGCGCGACGGGCGATGCCCGGCGAAGGCGCGGCGGGAGATCCTCGGGGCATGGCGATCATCGAAGTCGACGGGCTGCGGAAGTCCTACGGCGGCCGGACGGTGGTGGACGGCGTGTCCTTCGCCGTCGAGGAAGGCGAGATCTTCGGCTTGCTCGGCCCCAACGGGGCGGGTAAGACCACGACCGTCGAGTGCGTCGAGGGGCTGCGCAAGCCCGACGCCGGGCGCGTACGGCTGGCCGGCCTGGACCCGGCAGCCGATCGCGAGCGGGTCTCCCGGATCCTGGGCGTTCAGCTCCAGCACAGCGACCTGCAGGAGAAACTCACTGTCCGCGAGGTGCTGGAACTCTACAGCGCCTTCTACCCGCGCCCGGCGGACTGGCGCGCCCTCGCCGAGCGGCTCGATCTGACGGACCGGCTCGGCGCCCGCTTCGGGACGCTGTCCGGCGGGCAGAAGCAGCGCCTGTTCATCGCGCTCGCGCTCGTCGGCCGCCCGAAGGTGGTGGTACTCGACGAGCTGACCACCGGACTGGACCCGCGCGCCCGGCGCGACACCTGGGAGCTGATCGGCGGCGTCCGGGACGAGGGCGTGACCGTGCTGCTTGTCACGCACTTCATGGAGGAGGCACAGCACTTGTGCGACCGCGTGGCCGTACTCCGCGCGGGCGCCCTGGCCGCCCTGGACACCCCCGCCGGGCTCATCGGGAGCGCCGAGAGCGACACGGTCATCTCCTTCACCCCCTCGCGGTCGCTGAGCGAGGGCGAGTTGGCCGGGCTGCCGGCGGTTCGGAGCGTACGGCGCTCGGACGGGGGCCGGCTGGTCGTCACCGGGACCGACGACACTGTCGTGGCGCTGACCTCCATGCTCGCCCGCAACGGCATCACCGCACGCAACCTGCGCGTGGAGAGCGCCACCCTCGACGACGCCTACCTCGACCTCACTCGCAAGGAGTCCTGACATGTCCGCATCCGTCGCTGTGCTCAAGGCGGAGGCCCTGTTGTTCCGCCGCGAGCCGGTCAGCGTGTTCTGGATCCTCGCTTTCCCCGTCCTGCTGCTGGTGGTGGTCGGCCTGGTCCCGTCGTTCCGGGCGGAGGGCTCCGCCCCAGCCGGCGCGCGGTCCATCGACCTGTACGTCCCGGTGACCGTCCTGCTCGGCATGATCATGGCCGGCCTCCAGTCCCTGCCGCCGACCCTCACCGGTTACCGCGAGAAGGGAATCCTGCGCCGCATGTCCACCACGCCGGTACGGCCCGCCGCGCTCCTCGCCGCCCAGGTGATCGTGCACGGCGGCGCCGCGCTGGCCGGCGGGATCGTTGTCATCACGGCAGGCCGGCTCCTGTACGGCGTCGCCCTCCCCGCCAACCTGCCCGCCTACGCGCTGACGCTGGTGCTCGTCACACTCGGCGCGCTGGTCAGCGGAGCGCTCATCGCCGCGCTGTCGCGCACGGCCAAGGCCTCCACCGCCGCGGCCACGATCATTTTCTTTCCTGCGGCGTTCACCGCGGGGGTGTACATTCCGGTCCAGTCCATGCCGGAAACCATGCAGCGCGTGGTGGAGCTCACGCCGTTCGGCGCCGCCTCCCAGGCTCTGGCCCAAGCCACCTCTGGCGGCTGGCCGGCGCTGTCGTACCTGGCGATCATACTGGTGTGGATCACGGTGCTGGCAGGCGCATCCGTCCGCTGGTTCCGCTGGGAATGATCGGAACGGGGTGTCTCCTGGTGGCGGACCGGACGTCGATCGATTCGCTGGGGGGCGATCCGCGCCTGCTCGACGTCACCCCGCGCAGTCTGCCGGACGTACCCGGCTTACCCGGCGGTGCTCCGGGCGACGGGCCGGCCTCCTCCGGAGACTCGGACGAGACACCCGGCGTTGTGCAGTCCTGGCGGCACCGGTTCTCCAACGCGGGGCCGTACGTGCTGCTGACCGTCGGCGGGGCACTCTCGGCCGTCAGCGCGGACGCGCTGATGACCCTCGGCGAACGCTACGTCGCCGTCGTCCTGGTGGTGGCCGCGCTGGCGCTGCAGGTGTGGTGGAGCGCCGACGGCAGGCGGCGGGTCGCGCGTGGCCCGGCAGACCGGCTCTACTACCTCCTGCGGTGGGTTGTCGCCTTCGTGCTCACCTGGTGCAACCCACTCTTCGGCGTCTACGCGCTCCTCGGCTACTACGACGTCGACATGCTGCTGCCCCGCCATCTGGTGCGTCCCGCGCTGTTCGCCACCGCGATCACCATGGCCGGCTCCAACGCCGGCGGCCTGCCGCCGGCCGAGGGCATGCATTGGCTGGCGTTCGTCGTGCTGCTGGCGCTGCACTCCGGCCTCGCCCTCGGGTTCGACCACATGGGGGTCAAGGAGGCCGAGCACACCGCGGCCAAGGCGGCGGCCATGGCCGAACTGCGGCGCGCCAACGCCCGCCTCGCCCAGGCGCTCCAGGAGAACGCCGGCCTGCACGCCCAGCTCCTCCTCCAGGCCAGGGAGGCGGGCGTGGCCGACGAGCGCGCCCGGCTGGCCGCCGAGATCCACGACACTCTCGCGCAGGGGCTGACCGGCATCATCACCCAACTCCAGGCGGCGGCCGACAGCGCCGACGCCGCGGCCACCCGCGACCACATCGAGCGTGCCTCCACGCTCGCCAGGCACAGCCTGGGTGAGGCCCGCCGTTCGGTCCAGGACCTGGGCCCCGGGCAACTGGAGCACGACCCCCTGCCCACGGCGCTGGAGAAGATCGTCGCGGCCTGGTCGGCCGAGACCGGCGTCCGTGGCGAGTTCACCGTCACCGGCGCCGTCGAGCCGCTGCATGACGAGGTCGAGGTCGCGCTGCTCCGCATCGCCCAGGAGGCGCTCGCCAACGTCGGCAGGCACGCGTGCGCGCGGCGGGCGGGGGTCACCCTCTCCTACATGGACGACGAGGTGAGCCTGGACGTCCGCGACGACGGGCGCGGTTTCGACCCGTGCAACCTTCCCGCGCGCGGCCACACCGGCGGCTTCGGCCTCGGCGGCATGCGGGCCCGCGCCGAACGGGTCGCCGGGACCATGGACATCGAGTCCGAGCCGGGGCTCGGTACCGCCCTGTCCGCGCGAGTACCGTTGGTACGCCATGAGTGAGCCCCCGGTGCCCCCCGATTCACCCGTGCCGCCCATCACGCTGGTGATCGTCGATGATCACCCCGTCGTACGGCACGGCCTGCGCAGCATCTTCGAGGCGTCGTCCGGCTTCGCCGTACTGGGCGAGGCAGCCGACGGGGTCGAGGCGATCGAGGTGGTCACCCTCCTCGACCCCGACGTGGTCCTCATGGACCTGCGCATGCCCGGCGGCGGCGGGGTGGAGGCGATCGGCGCGTTGTCCCGCCGCGGCGCGCGGGCCAGGGTGCTGGTGCTGACCACGTACGACACCGACTCCGACACGCTCCCGGCGATCGAGGCCGGCGCGACCGGCTACCTGCTCAAGGACGCTCCGCGCGATGACCTGTTCGGCGCGGTGCGGGCCGCCGCCGAGGGTCGGACCGTGCTGTCGCCTGGCGTCGCCGCTCGGCTCGTCTCCCAGGTGCGGGCTCCCGGGAACCACAGCCTGAGCAGTCGCGAGCGCGACGTGCTGCGCCTGGTCGCCAAGGGGTCGTCCAACCGGGAGATCGCCGCGGTCCTGTTCATCAGCGAGGCCACCGTCAAGAGCCATCTGACCCATATCTACGGCAAGCTCGGCGCCAAGGACCGCGCCGCCGCCGTCGCCATCGCCTACGACCGGGGCATCCTCGGCTGATCGCTCCGACGGTGTGCGCCGTCATGTCGGCCGGGTCCGATCCGCGGCGATGACCAGCACGCCCCCGAAGACCGCCAGGCTCAGGTTCGCGTAGATCTCGTACCCGGCCAGGAAGTCGATGCGCGGGATGACGACGCGGTTGAAGAAGTTGAGGAAGGTGCCGAACACGGGTTGTACGGCCAGGTGGTCGATGGTTCCGCTGATGCCGGACACGACCAGGTAGAGACCGGCGAGCTGGAGGGCGTGGCGCATGCCGCAACGCTAAGAGGGCGCCGTACGGACGCGGATCGGTCAAGGGGATCTCTCGCCGCCGACCGAAGTCGGTGCCGTCGGGCTCGCGCCCGACCGAAGCATCGGCCGCCACGACTTCGGTATCGTCCCGTCGCCCGCCGGAGGCGACGCCGCCGATCGCACCGTACGCTCGCGGGAGTATGGACGCTTCCCCCACGGCGCCGGCGGCCCGGCGCGGCCTCCGGGACTGGTTCGTGGACACGGGCCTGTTCCTTCTCGCGGTCCTGTACGGCGTCGTGATGTCCGGCATGCGGCTGGACTCTCCACCGTTGCCCGTGCCGCTGTGGCTGTTCAACGTCGACCAGCTCACCGGCGTGCTGGGATGCGCGGCGTTGTGGCTGCGCCGCCGCCGTCCGGTGGAACTCGCCGTGGCGCTGGTCGTCCTGTCGACGTTCTCCGAACTGGTCGCGGGCGCGATGCTGGTGGCACTGTTCACGGTCGCGGTGCACCGGCCGCCGCGCACCACGACGGCCGTCTTCGGGCTGAGCCTGCTCGCCGCGCTCGGCTACGTGGTGCTCAGGCCGGAACCCGACACGTCGCGCATGCTGCTGTGGCTGCTCGGCGTCACGATCCAGGGAGCGGCGGTCGGGTGGGGCCTGTTCGTCCACCACAGGCGGCGGCTCACCGCGTCGCTGCGCGACCGCGCCGCCCGCGCGGAGACCGAGGCGCGACTGCGGGCGGAGCAGGCGCAGCACCTCGCCCGCGAGGCGATCGCCCGGGAGATCCACGACGTGCTCGGCCACCGGTTGTCACTGCTGAGCGTGCACGCGGGCGCGCTGGAGTTCCATCCCGACGCGCCGGCCGAGGACATCGCCCGCGCTGCCAAGGTGATCAGGGAGAGCGCCCACCAGGCGTTGCAGGACCTGCGCGAGGTCATCGGCGTCCTGCGTGCCCCGGTGGGGGAGTTGCCGCAGCCCGCCTTCGCCGACATCAGGGAACTCGCCGCGGAGTCGGGCCGGGCCGGCATGCGGGTGGACCTGCGCGATGAACTCGCTTCGGCCGTCCCCGACTCCACGGGTCGCACCGCGTACCGGATCGTGCAGGAGGCGCTGACCAACGCGCGCAAGCACGCCCCGGGAGCCGAGGTGCGCGTACGCCTGGCGGGGGCGCCGGGGGAGGGGGTGACCGTCGAGGTGCGCAACGCCGTCCCCGGCCTCGCCGACGCCCCCGCCGTTCCCCGATCCTTGACCGACGCGCTGCCCGGCTCCCTGCCCGGCTCCCTGCCCGGCTCCCAGCCCGGCTCCCTGCCCGGCGCGGGATCGGTGCCGGGCGCGCGGTCCGGCCAGGGGCTGGTCGGGCTGGCCGAACGCGTCGCCCTGGCCGGCGGGCGGCTGGAGCACGGCCCCACCGGCGCGGGTGACTGGCGGTTGTCGGCCTGGCTACCGTGGACGCCATGACCGCATCCGACCCCCGGCCCGTCGGCGTACTGATCGCGGACGACGACCCGCTGGTGCGCTCCGGCCTGACGATGATGCTGGGCGGCGCCCCCGACATCCGCGTGGTCGCCGAGGCGGGTGACGGCGCCGAGGTGCTGTCGCTGGTCGACCGGCACACCCCCGACGTGGTGTTGATGGACATCCGGATGCCCCTGATGGACGGGCTGGCCGCCACCGAGGCCCTGCGTGCCCGGCGCGGCGCGCCGGAGGTCATCGTGCTGACCACCTTCGACGCCGACGAGCACGTCCTGCGCGCGCTGCGGGCCGGAGCCGCCGGGTTCCTCCTCAAGGACACTCCGCCGGCCGAGATCGTGGCCGCGGTGCGCCAGGTGGCGCGGGGCCATCCGGTCCTGTCCCCGGCGGTCACCCGGCGCCTCATCGCGCGGGTCGCGGAATCCGATCACGACCGGCGGCGCGCTCGGGCCAGAGACCGCCTGGCGCTGCTGAACCACCGCGAGCGCGAAGTGGCCGTCGCGGTCGGTCAGGGCAGGTCGAACGCCGATATAGGCGCCGTGCTGTACCTCAGCGTCCCGACGGTGAAGACCCACGTCTCCGGCATCCTCACCAAGCTCGACCTGAACAACCGCGTCCAGATCGCCCTGCTGGTCAACGACGCGGGACTGCTGGACGACGCCGGATGACGGGCCGCTTCCCGCCGCTCATCGGCTGATCACCTCCTCGCCGCTCTCCCCGTGTACGGCGACGACCGACCGGCGGGCGGCTGCGCCGTACAGGAGGGTGACGACCACGATGACGAGCGGGAACACGGTGGCGACGGTGAGGCCGGTGCGCAGCCCGGAGCCGCCGTCGTCCGGCAGCAGCTCCGCGATCCGCCGCAACACGGTCTCCCCGGTGCCCGCGGCGTCGGCTGCGGCCCCGGCGATCCACGGGCCGACGGCGCCTCCGGCGTCGCCGAAGACGGCGAGCATGCCGAACATGGCCGCGCCTCCGAGGGGGAATCGGGCCGAGGCGAGGCTGAAGGTGCCCGGCCACAGGAGACTGACGGCGAGTCCGCACACCGCGCAGCCGATCAGGCTGATGATCGGGTCGCCCGACAGGCACACGACGAGATAGCAGGCGGTCGCCAGCGCTCCGCAGAAGATCATGGCCGGGACCAGCGGGATGCGCTCGCCCCAGAGGCCGTAGACGATACGGCCGATGCCCATGAGGACGGCGAACAGGCACGGCCCGGCCAGGTCGCCCCACACCTTTGAAACGCCCAGCCCTTCTTCCGCGAACAGCGACGACCACTGCGACATGGTCAGCTCGGCCGCGCCCGCGGCGAGCATCAGCACGATCGCCGCGACGAAGGCGGGCGCGCTCAGCAACGCCTTCAAGGACGTACGGTGCTCGTCGGGCACGGTCGCGGGAAGCGGGACCTTCATGAAGGCCACCACGTTGACCAGCGGCACGACGGCCCAGACGAGCGGCAGGATCTGCCAGGCGTCCTGCCCGATCCCGGCCAGCAGGAGCGTGCTGCCCGCCACCACGGCGACCTGGCCCCAGCAGTAGAAGGAGTGCAGCAGGCTCATCTGCGCCGCCTTGCCCTCCGCCGGGCTGGGCAGGGCGTCCACCACGGGGCTGACGAGCACCTCGAGCAGGCCGCCCCCGACCGCGTAGACGACGACCGCCAGGCACAGTCCCAGGTACGGGGAGGGGACGACCGCCGGGGCCACCGCCAGCGACACCAGTCCCACGGCGGACAGGGCGTGGGCGAGCACCAGCGGTACGCGGTAGCCGATCCGGTCGGCGTACCTGACCGCCACGATGTCGGTGACGAGCTGGGTCGCGAAGTTCAGCAGCACCAGGCGGCCGAGCATCTCCAGCGGGACCTGGTAGCCGGTCTGGAAGACGATGAACAGCAGCGGGGCGAGGTTGTTGACGATGGCCTGAGTGAACGAGCCGGTGTAGCAGGCGCGGCGGGTGTGCTCGAAGGTCGTCATCGGGGGGACGTGCCTCTTCCTCGGACTGTGGGCCGGTGATCAGGCCAATCTCCCACATGCCCGGCTGACCGGACGTCCTGCGGTTGATCACAGAGGTCCGAGCGATGCTCCCCTCGGACTCCTGATCCTCGACCGATCTCGCGGAGCCCGTTTCCCGATGGTGTGCTCTACAGTTCGACATCCCGTACGACGTCGAGATCGACGAAGCGCGGCGGGGAGTCGCACAACTCCTCCATCCGGTGCGCGAACTCGCTCGTCGCCGGAAGCGTGTTGTTCCGCATCGCCTCCTCGTAGGAGGGGAACTCGACGATCGACACGTAGTGCTCGGGCCGCTGGTGATCGCGTGCCAGCACCGTGTGCGTGGCCGTGCGCTCGCCCGCCGTGCGGGCGCACCACTCATCCAGGAGACTCTCCACCTCAGGCGCATGGGAGGTCTCGTACTCGATGACCTGGACGAACCCCATCGGAGCACCTCCTTCTGGCTGGTCTCAGCTTGAGTCGACCGCCACTGAATGCCCTGTTCAACCCGAATCCGGGCAAATCTCCGGAGAGATCTCGGTCCCGGGATTCCGGACAGCGGAACGCCCCCGGCGGTCTGCCGGGGGCGTTCTCGAAGTCACACCGATCAGGCGGTGTAGACGGGGTAGCCGAAGCCCGTCACCTGGCTCATCGGCCGGGTACGGATCTCGACCTTGCCGTTGCCGGTGTTGCCCTCGACGGTCTTGATCGTCCCGTTGCCGTTGTCCTTGATGACGAAGCCGACGTGGTCGATGCCGTAGATGTCCTTGCCGCCGTTCCAGTCGAAGAACACGACCGCGCCGGGCTTGGCGGCGGCGCCCCAGCGGTGGTTGTCCTGGAACCACTTGGCGTGCTGGACGGTGTAGGCGTCCCAGCCGAGGACCGGCCGCAGGCCCGCCTGATCGCCGACCCAGGAGACGAACATGTCGCACCAGGGGGCGTTGGCGTAGGCGCCGGTGCTGCCGCCGTCACGGGCGACGGTCTCCTTGGCGCGGGGCGAGTTCATGTACCAGTCGTGGAACTTCGTGCCGCCGCCGGAGGCGTTCTCGCTGACGCCGACCTGGCTCTGCGCGATCTGCAGCAGCTGCGTGGCGCTCACCTTGGGCAGCGCCGCGGCCTCCTTCAGGAGGGGGCTCATGGGAGCGGACGCGCTGGCGTGGACGGTGTCGGCGTGGGCGGCCGCCAGGGTCGCGGGCACGGCGGCGGTGGCCAGGACGCCGGTGATCAGGGCAGCACGCAGGTAAGTCTTGGGGGCTCGCATTACGGGGGTCTACTCCCTTGCTTCCATGCCGCCTACCGGGTTAGCTGACGGGTTCGGGCGTGGAAGTCGCCCTACGGCAGTGATGCCGATTCACCCCAGAAAGGTGGTGGGTCCCCGGCTCCGCGCGAACGCGGACTCGGCGGTCGACGGTCGGTTCCAGTGACGGATGACCGTGTCATCGGTTATGGGGCAGGCACACCTTGCAGAGGTCAGGTATGCGCCGTGTTCCCAAAACAGTAATAGACCGGTTCAAATCGGTCAAGCAAGGACAAACAGGGTCATACCTCTGTAATGGTCGGTCAAGGGCGAGGGTGCGGTACCACCATGGCGCCCGGTGATCGCTCGAACGGCATGGTTTCGCCTGCAGCCAGGGGAATCCTGGCACCGTCGGCGCCCGCGCGAAGCCGACCGGCGTGATACGTCGTCGGCCCCGGAAAGATTTACGTACGGATATCCGCGATCACGCGGATGGCCCCGATTTCGCGGGCACGCGCCGCGACGTCCCCGGCGACGGGACGCTCGCGATCGATGCCGCCTTGACCCTGACGAGAACCAGGCAATCGGCAGGCAACGGCTACCCCTCGACCTGGACGTCCAGCCGGCCGCTCGGCAGGTCACGCATGCGCCGCAGCGGAGTCGCGAGCAGGATCAGGCCGCTCAGCGCGAAGACACCCAGCATCACCCAAAGCGACGCGCGCACGCCGAAGGTTTCGGCCAGGGCGCCGGCCAGGACGGCACCGAGCGGGATCGCGCCGAAGTTGACCACCTGCACGCTGGACGTCACCCGTCCCATCAGGTCGGCGGGCACGTAGCTCTGCACGAATCCCGAAAAGACGATGTTGCCGGCGACGATGCCCCCGATGATCGCGACGCTGGCCACGACGAAGAGCACCAGCCCCACACCCCGATCGGCGTACGGGATGAACAGGCCGAGGGGCGCCAGCCCGGCCTTGCCCAGCAGGACGGCTCGCGCGCCACCGAGCCGTGCCGCCATCGGCCGCGCCACGGCGGCACCGATCACGCCGCCCAGGCTGGTGGCCGCGATCAGCACTCCCGTCTCACCCGCGCTCAGCCCGGTGTCGCCGACCAGGAAGACCACCAGCAGCGACTGGTAGCCGGTCAGGGCCAGGTTGGCCACGCATCCGTAGATCGTGTTGCCGCGCAGCAGCGGATCGCGGACGACCGTACGCAGGCCGTCGCGGATCTCGCTGCGCAGCCGTCGCCGGGTCCGAGGCCGGGCGGCCTCGGTGTGCGGGATGCGGCTCAGGCAGACGGCCGAGACGGCGAAGCTCACGGCGTCGAGGACCAGGCCGCCGATCGCCGACACGAGCTGGGCGAGCAACCCGGCGATGCCGGGACCGGCGAGGTTCGCCACCTGCTCGCTGCCCTGGAGCTTGGCGTTGGCCTCCAGCAGGTCCGACTCGTCGACCAGCGACGGCAGGTAGGCCCGGTACGCCGTCGCGAAGAACACCTTGGCCGTTCCCGCGACGAGCGCGACCATGATCAGCTGGCCGGTCGTCAGACGGCCGAAGGCGGCGGCGATCGGGACGCTCAGAAAGGCCGCCATCGACACCCAGTCGGCGACGAGCATGACCCGCCGGCGGGAGAGCCGATCCACCCACGCACCCGCGGGCAGGCCGACGAGCAGCCACGGCAACCACGCGGCGGCGGCCAGCACGCTCACCGCGAACGCCGGCGCGTGCAGCACGGTCACCGCGACGAGGGGAAGGGCGACACCCGTGACGGAACTGCCCAGGCTGCTGAGGCTCTCGCCGATCCACAACAACCGGAAGCCGCGTCGGCGTAACAGCCCGAACCGGGACGTGGGCGGCGGGACGGTTCTGGCGACGGTCATGGTCGACCGGGCACCGCGCGCGCGAAGGCGAACACGGTGTCACGTTCCCGGCCGTCGTCGGGCACCTCGCGTTCGGCCCACCTGCTCATCACCTGGCGGATCTCATCCGCGAACTGCGCCAACTCGTCATCGGTCACCCGCAGCCACGCCTCCGTCGAGAACGGCCCGCGCGGCCAGCGTTCCTGCTCGGACTGCGGCTGGTCCGCCCAGCGCCGGATGTGACCGGCCTGCCGCTCCAGGTTGAGGGAATCGGCGGCCCGGGCGATCGCCTCGCCCGCGGCGTCGTCGGCGAAATCGGCCGAGGACCAGCACAGCGTCCGTGTCGTCCGGCGCCACCAGCGTTCGCGCCGGTCGCGGGCCAGCTCGGGAGCTTCTTCGATCAGCCCGGCCGCGGCCAGCGCCCGCAGGTGGTGGCTGACGTTGCCGACGGCCTCTCCTGTCTCCTGGGCGAGCGTGCTGGCCGTGGCCGGGCCGTCCAGCTTGAGCAGGTCGAGCAGGCGGCGCCGTACCGGATGCGCCATGGCGGCGAGTACGCGGGAATCAGTGATCGAGCGATCGTCGGACATGGTGATCATCGTAAATCCAAAAGATCTATTGCACAATAGTCCTTGTGCAAATCTTGTTGTGCGTGCGAGGACTTCCATCGCCCAGATCGGTGTATGAAGCCGTGAACAGTCGCCGGGCCGTGCGGGCGTTCAGTGATAAGCCGGTTCCCAAGCAGGTACTACAACGTGTGCTGGCCGCGGCAACACGGGCCCCTCGAGTGGGAACTTGCAGCCGTGGCAGGTGTACGTCGTGGCGGGCGAGCCTTTGGTTGAGTTGAAGAGGCGCGCGACGGCCAGGGCGTTGGCGGGAGATCCGGGGGATGAGCGAGAGTATCCGATGTACCCGGACGGGCTGGCCTCGCCGTATCTAGACCGTTTCTCCGCCGATGGGCCAACTCGGTGGTGTTCTCTCGAACGTGACCCCAGGGCCAAAGTAGCTATGCGTAGAGATCGTCTCTGCTTCTCATGCTCGGCCGGTCAGCTCTCTGGCTCGCTGCCGGGCCCAGTGCTCGGTCGCCAGCACCGCTTCCATGGCCATCGCGTCGGCGGCGAGCTGATCGTGCTCGTTCATCACGCGCTCCACGATGTCGACGATCCCGAGGAACGGCAGGCCGCCGACGGCAGCGATGGTTCGGTCGATCGCGGAGGCGTAGGCGCGCTGGGTGTCGGGGTCGGTGACCCGTTGCGTGCCGAGGAACTCATCGGCCGCGTCCGCGAATTGCTGTCCTGGTCTCAGGGGACCAGAACGACCTTGCCGAGGTTGCGGCGGGACTCGATGATCTCGTGGGCGCGCGCGGCTTCGGCGAGCGGGATTTCAGCGAATACGCGGGGCCGCAGCGTGCGGTTGCGGTGGAGTTCCCAGAGCTCGTCAAGCCAGCGCGTGTACACCTCGGGCTTGCCCCGGGCGATGGCCGCCATCTGGAAGCCGATGACCGAGGCGCTCCGGATAAGCAGCTCGTACGCGTCGATTGTGCCGCCGCCCGAACTGAAGGCGACCAGACGGCCGCCGGGGGCCAAGGCGCGTACCGCGGGGCTGAGGAGTTCTCCGCCGACCCCATCGATGACGATGTCGACCGGATCGCCCCAGGACTCGTCCCCGTAGAGCACGACCTCGTCGGCGCCGAGGGCGCGAACGAACTCCGCCTTGTCCGCACTGCTGACGGCCGCGACCACACGGGAGGCCCCGCCTGCCTTCGCATACTGCAGGGCGAGGGTGCCGACCGCACTGGCCGCTGCGGTAACCAGGACGGCGTCGCCGGGGTGGGGACGGCCGGCCTCGTAGGCGCCGCGTGCCACCAGGCCGCTGCGGACCAGGGCCACGGCGTCGACACTGGTCGCCCATTCGGGAATCGCGGAGGCCATCGCGTGATGGATGAGGGCCAGTTCGGCATAGGCATGGGAGAAGGAGAGACCGGTGACGCGGTCGCCCACGGCGAAACCGGTGACGCCTTCACCGACGGCGGCGACGGTGCCTGCCACCTCTCCGCCGAGCGGGACGGGCTTGGCGCCCTCGCGTACCTTCCGTACGGCCGGCAGCGTGACACCGACCGCTTCGGCACGGACGAGCAGCTCACCCGGGCCGGGCTCCGGAACAGGGGCGTCCTCGATGAACAGAACCGCGGGGCCGCCGCTGACCTCATAGCGGACACGACGCATGGACACCTCCGGATGCGACATCAGCTCGAAGAATCATTGGAATTTCCAATGGATGTTCACCATAGACGGTAGGTCATTGGGAAGTCCAATGACTTTGGGATAGCTTGCTGCCATGACTGCCACCGAACGCCCGCGCGCCCTAGCGCACATCCAGTCCCTGCCGAGCTGGCTGGCCGGCCAGGTCGCGGCGCGCGGCCGGAGCCTGGTCGCCGAGGCGATCGCCGAGGAAGGGCTGAAGCTGCCGCATCACGCCGTGCTCGCGGCAGTGTCCGAGTACGGCCCGGTCGCCCAGGCGGATGTGGTGCGCCGCTTGGGCTTCGACGCGAAGGACGTGGTCCTCCTGCTCAACGACCTGGAGGAAGCCGGGCTGGCGGTACGGGACCCCGATCCGCAGGACCGCCGCAAGAACGCGGTGACGGTGACACCGGCGGGCGCGCGGACCCTGAAGCGGTGCGCGGAGCTGGCGGAGCGGGCCAACGCCGCGCTCCTGGCACCGCTCAGCGCGGCGGAAGGCCAACAGCTGGTGGAGCTGTTGGCCCGGGTGTACGAGGGGTAGCGCCGCTCTACGCGCCTTATCGGCTGCCGGGAGCCGCTTCCGTCGTGACGCTGGAGGAAGGCGGCCATCCGCTCCTTGATGGCTCGAAGCCGGGTGAGGAGAACCCGTCCGGCGCGATACCTCGGTTCACTCGCGGGCCGGCGCTCGCCCTGACGCGGCGTCGCCTACGAGAGGACTGGCGCGGGAGGCTGCCGTACGTTCCCACCGCCTTGACGTTCTCGCCCGGGAACGGTGACAGCCGGGCGCCGGTTCAGCTGAGCGCGTGTCCGATGGTGGCGTCGACGTGGCCGGGGATCTCGTCGTGCCGGTCGCCGACACTCAGCGTTCCGGTCGGCTCGAACAACAGGATCGAGGCCCCGTGGGCGGAGCGTGGCCGGTGCTCGACCCCGCGCGGGACAACGAAGACCGATCCCTGGGGGAGTTCGACGACACGTTCCGGCTGGCCGTCGCCGGACTCTCCGTCGCGCAGGGCGATGCTCAGCTCTCCCTCGATGACCAGGAAGAACTCGTCGGTGTCGTCGTGGACGTGCCAGACGTGTTCACCGGCCACCTTGGCGATCCGCACGTCGTAGTCGTTCACTCGGGTCACGATCCGCGGACTCCACAGCTGGTCGAAACCGGCCAGCGCGGCGTGCAGGTCGATAGGTGTTTTGGTCATGTGTCGATCCTTACGGTGGGGGATAGCAGCCGAAAGTGCTAGGAATCGCATATGTCGCAAGAATCCGCGCAGCGCCCGTCTGACGCCTCCATGCGGGCCGTCATGATCGTCGACGAGGGCTCGAACCCGTTCGAGATGGGAGTGGCCACCGAGCTGTTCGGGCTGCGCCGCCCGGAGCTCGGACTGCCGTGGTACGACTTCACGCTGTGCGCGGCGACCCCGGCCGTCCGCATGCACAACGGCTTCTTCACGATGTCGCGGGTCGCGGGTCTCGACGCGGTGGACCGCGCGGGCACCGTGATCGTGCCCAACCGTCCGGACCCTCAGGTGCCACCGGACCCCGCCGTACTGGAGGCCATCCGCCGTGCCGCCGCGCGCGGCGCCCGCCTGATGAGCTTCTGCACCGGCACGTTCACGCTGGCCGCGGCCGGTGTGCTGGACGGGCGCCGCGCCACCACGCACTGGCGCTGGGCGGAGGAGTTCACCAGCCGCTACCCCGACGTACGGCTGGAGCCGGGAGTGCTGTTCGTCGACGACGGCGACATCCTCACCGCGGCCGGCAGCGCGGCGGCCCTGGACCTCGGCCTGCACCTGATCCGCCGCGATCACGGCGCCGACGTGGCGAACGCGGTCAGCCGCCGACTGGTGTTCGCCGCCCACCGCGACGGCGGCCAGCGGCAGTTCATCGAACGACCTGTGCCGGCCGTACCGGACGCGTCCCTCGCACCCGTGCTCGCCTGGGCGCAGGCGCGGCTGGACCGGCCGTTGACCGTCGCGGAGCTGGCGGCCCGCGCCGCGGTCAGCCCGGCCACCCTCCACCGGCGTTTCCGGGCGGAACTCGGCACCACGCCCCTGGCCTGGCTCACCGCCGAACGCGTCACCCTCGCCTGTCGTCTGATCGAGCGCGGCGAGCTCAGGATGGAGGCGGTGGCCCGGGCCAGCGGTCTCGGCACGGCCGCCAACCTGCGCGCCCAGATGCGGCGGCGGACCGGTCTCAACCCCAGTGCCTACCGGCGGCGCTTCGGCCCCGCCACCACGGTGGGCGGCCCACGGTGTCCGACGACCTGATCGCCCGGCTGGTCGTTGCGCTCCGCCAGGGGTGCCGTTAAGAATCGCCGCACCAGGGGCGAAGCAGACGAGTAGCCAGGTCCGGCGGGCGGCGAAGGCGACGTCCTGTGCGCGGTGGTGGCACGCTACCGGAGCCCAAGAAGGTCAGGGCGGGGGCCGTTCCTTCACCGTCAATCGGCGTGTTCTTGCTCGGCGGCCGCGGCGTAGGCGGCGGCGAGGCGCTCGAACGGGCCTGGACCGTCACGCGGTTTCGGCGGGGCGTCGAGGTGGCGGACGCGAAGCTCGTCCATGAGCTCCTCGATGAACGCCGGACCCTCATCGCGCATGAGCTGCTGCCGGCTCCGGAGCTCGTCGCTGCCCGGGCGCCAGTCGAGGCCCCAGTTGCCGAGGGCATAGATGATCGGAAGAGTCTGGATACCAGTTTCAGTGAGACTGTAGCGAGCGCGCTGCCCCCGCGCGGCGGTGCCGCGGGTGAGGATCCCTGCCTCGACGAGCCGCACGAGGCGGTCGGCGAGGATGTTCGAAGCGATGCCCTCGATCGACCCGGTGAGCAGCGCCCGAAAGTAGCGGCGGTCGCCGAAGATGACGTCGCGAAGCACGAGCAACGACCAGCGATCTCCGAGCACCTCGACCGCGGCGTTGATCGGACACCCGGACCGTGGTTCCACGATTCCTCCTTGACAGGTATTTCGCCCTCAATATAGTAGTTGCATAATGCAATCACTATAGGGGAAGAGGAGATGATGGGCCACTTCGTATATTGGATGAACGTGTCCCTCGACCTGCGGATCGAGCAGGTTCCGGGGGACAACGGCGCGGGCGAGTGGCTGCGCATCGACGAGGAACTGCACCGCGATTTCAATGCCCGGGCGCAGGCGCTCGCCCTGATGGTCCAGGGCCGGGTCATGTACGAGACGATGGAGGAGTACTGGCCACGTGCGCGCGAGGACGCGTCGCTGCCAGATGTCATGCGTGAGTACGGCGAGATCTGGACCGCCAAGCCCAAGGTGCTCGTCTCCCGCACCCGCCACAGCGCCGATCACGACGCCCGGATCATCGACGGAGACGACGCGATCGAGCAGCTCGCCGCGCTCCGGGTCGAGACCGACGGCACCATCGGGGTCGGTGGCGCGGCAATCGCGACGCAGCTTCTCCGGGCCGGGCTGCTTGACGAGCTGGTGCTCTACACCCATCCCGCCATCCTCGGCTTCGGCAGGCCGCTGTTCGACGATTACGACCTGCCGATCGACCTCGACCTGCTGGAGCAGCGATCGTTCGAGCAGGGCGTCACGATGCATCGCTACGCCATCCGGGACGCAAGGGAGGCGAGCTCGTGCTGAGGCAGGTCGCGGACGGTGTGCTGGTCCACGAGAGCGAGTTCTGCCAGAGCAACACCGTTGTCGTGCAGGGCCAGGGTGGCGTATTACTCATCGACGCCGGGGTGACGGGCGACGAACTGGCCTGCCTCGCGAATGACCTGTCCGATTCGGGCCAGACCGTTGTGGCAGGCTTCTCGACGCATCCTCATTGGGATCACCTGCTCTGGCACCCCAGGCTCGGCGCGGCGCCCCGTTACGGCACCGCACGTTGCGCGACTACTGCGCGAGATCGCCTGTCGGGTGGGGTGGATGCGGTCGCAAGGGCCGTCGGCATCCCCGAGGAGGTGCCGCTGGACCTGCTCGGCGAGATCACCGCCCTGCCCGCCGAGACGGCGCAGATTCCATGGGATGGCCCTCAAGTCCGGATCATCGAGCACCAAGCGCATGCACCGGGCCATGCGGCGCTGTTCATCGAAGAACGCCGGGTTCTCGTCGCCGGCGACATGCTCTCCGATGTCTTGATTCCCATGCTCGACCTGAACGGCGCCGTCGACCCGATCGAGGACTACCTCGCCGCGCTGCGGCTGCTGGAGGGCGTGGCGGGCGACGTCGATGTCTTCGTCCCGGGCCACGGGTCCGTCAGCGGAGCCGACGAGGTACATGCCCGGATCGCCCAGGATCGGGCGTACCTGCACCCCTTGCGTGACGGCCGCGCTCTCAGCGACCCGCGGGTCGACCCATCGGCCAAGAACGGCTGGGAGTGGGTGGCCGGCGTGCACGAACGGCAACTCCAGCGCCTCGCCCAACGAAGCGAGCGCGACGGGGCGCCGCGCTAGCGATCGGTGTGCGACACAGCCAGTACGCGCGGGTCAGTCGGGATCTGGGGCAGCGGCACGACGTTCTCCAGGGTGATCGGGCTGGTCAGGGGGGTTGCCCTCTGCGGCGGTCATTTACCACGTTCAGCCAGGTCATGCCACGCTTGGAGCCGAAGTACTTGCGGTTGGGGCGGGCGAACGCGGCCGGGACCGGGACGACGAATCGCATCCCGTCGACCGCTGCGACCAGCCCGCCGCCCCACGCCCGCGCCAGGAGAGTGCGAGGAAGGCGGTGCCCCGGTACAGAGCGCCGCACCGCCCGCTACTGCTCCCAGGCATGCCGCCAGCGCGACGAGCCGCCGACGCCAGCACCGCCCACACCGCCCGCACCGACGCCGGTCCGATCCCAACCAGGACCGCGCCGCGCTCGCCGAACCGGCCCACGCTGCTACGCGTGACGAAACGCCGTGACGGAACCCGGCCCCGGCGAAGCGCTCATGATCGAATACAAATCTTCTCTACGACATCAACCGGCGCTCTTCCCCTCGGGGCGGGGCGCTTCGTCGTCCTGGGTTGCCGAGAATTCGAAGCAAAGATCACGAGCGATATCTCAGCCTCGGGCCCTTGCGCTATCGCAGGTAAGCGGCATATCCGTTGGAGATTTCTGCACTGCTGCCGGACCCCTATAGGGGCCCCGTCGTCCCATTCGTTTAGGTCAGCACAGACCATAAGGGACAAGATTTCACACCCGTCTCAAATCACCGTTTTCATCCCTTGCCGCCCAATTTCCCCGGTGAGATGATCGCCCCGACGGAAGATGGTCCAACTGATTCTTTCGGCCCGGCCCGATTCAGTCAGAAAGGAAGCAATCCAGTGCAGCGATCATTGGCTCGTCTCCGAGACGAACTCCTGTCGGTGGTTCTCCCGAAATCCAACGCCTCCGCCGTGACGTGCCGTACCGGCAACAGGTGGTGCAGCTACTGTTCGTCCACCTATTCCAGGCTGTACGTCAACACCATCTGTACGAACGACTCCGGTCAGTCCTCCGTCATCACGACCGACTACGGCTGCGGCAGCTGCTGACGTCGACCGGCGCGGTGTTCTCCGGATGATCTGACCGCCGGCGCGTCCGGCATCGCGGTGCCGACAGGGACCGCGATGCCGGCGTCCGGAAACCCCCTCCACTCCGTCGAGCGAATCGGGGCTCAACCGTGATCGCGTTACAGATCTGTCTGCTGTTGCTGACGCTGCTCAACCTGGCGTTCACCCTGGGGATCGCACGGAAGATCGGGCGGGGCGCGGGGGTGCCGCCCGTTTCCGTCGAGCTTCCCCCGCTGAGCTCGCCGCCTGGAACCTCCATAGGCGAGTTCTCGGCCACCAGCACGCGGGGGACGACCGTCAGCCGTGACACCCTCGAACTCGGCACGGTTTTCGCCTTCCTCTCACCGACCTGTGAACCCTGCCGGGAGGCCATGCCGGCTTTCCTCTCCTACGCGGCCGCGAACAAGGGGAGCGTCGTGTCCGTACTCTCCGGTGACTACGATCCCGAGGTCAGGGCCACGCTGGAGTCCCTGGGGCCGGTTCTCGTCGAAGTGCCGAACGGGCCGGTGGCGAAGGCGTTCGGTGTCATCGGCGTTCCCGTGTTCGTCACCGTGGGAGTGGGGACCGTGCTGGCCACCAGTTCGGAGATCGGCCCGCAGTCACGGCTCATCATTCCCGCGTGATCTCCTGCCGTGGAGTTCACTCACCTGATTCTTGTCTCGTCGGCGTTCTGTCTGGCTTTCGTCCTTGGTGTGGTGCGCCGGAGGTTCGGTGTCGTCCAGGTTCACGGGGTGAGCATGCATCCGCATCTGACCACGGGTGACCGGGTCATCGTCGCGCGGCGTCCGGCGGCCTGTGCGCGCGGGGACGTTGTGGTGATCAGGCATCCCGATCTGCCGGGACAGGCCATCAAGCGGGTCGCGGCGGTGGCGGGTGACCGGTTGCCGGGCGGGCGGGTGGTGCCGCCGGACCACCTCTTCGTCCTCGGCGACAATCTGCCGTCCAGTCTGGACTCGCGTCATTTCGGGTTCGTCCCGATGGATCGCGTGGCGGGGCGCATGGTGCGGCGGCTGACAGGGTCTTTCCCGCCCGTCGTAGGTGAGGACCGAAATGGTTGAGGTGTTCAGCGGGACCCTGCTGGTGGCCGTCTTCCTGACCTCGGGCGTCGGGAAGGTGATCAATTACTCGTCGTTCGAGGAATCCGTCCGGCAAATGCGGTTACTTCCCGCCGGGGCCGTACCGGTGGCCGCGGTCCTGATAATCGCCGCCGAACTGGTCGCCGTACTGTCGATAATGGCCGGTCTGGTGAAAAGCCCGGGGCTCCTCATGGTCGGCTTCGCCCTTGCCGCCGTGCTGTGCGTGATGTTCGGCCTGGCGATCGCCACCGTGATCCGCCGGGGCAACGCCGTTTCCTGCAACTGCTTCGGCCGTCAGGCGTCGCCGTTTTCCGCCCGGCACATCGTACGCAACACCCTCCTCGCGGCAGCGGCCGTCGTCGGCATGCTCGGTGCCGGTGCCGGTGCCGGGGCGGGCTCCTGGACCACGGAAACGGGGATCACCGTCGTGGCGGGATTGTTCCTGTCGCTTCTGGTCATTCTCCTGGACGACCTGGTTGATCTCTTCGCCTGAATTCCCTCCGAGAACCTGAGCAAAGGACGCGACGACCCGTGCTGAAATCACTGCGAGACGGCGTCCGCATGACCGGCAAGGCGTTCACCCTGGCCTGGCAGGCGCGGCCGCGACTCGTCATCCTGGCGGTGCTCATCGCGGTGACCACCGCCACGGTCCCGGTCACCGTCGCCTGGCTGACCAAGTTCATTCTCGACGCCATCGTGCTGGGCCTCCCGACCAGCACGCTGCTCGTTCTCGCGAGCCTGCTCGCCGCGCTGGGGCTGGTCGCCAAGGCGGTGGCGGAAGGCGCACGCTACTGCCAGGCAGAGCTGGACCGGTCGATCGCCCTGCAGGCGCAGAGCCGGCTGTACGGTGCCCTCAACCGCCTGCCGGGGCTCGCGCGTCTCGAGGACCCCGCCTTCCTCAACCAGCTGCGGCTGGCACAGACGATGGGTGGTCGCACTCCAGGCCAGATCCTCTCCGGCTTCCTGTCCATCTCCGCGGCCACGCTGGGCATCCTGGGCTTCGTCGGTTCCCTGTTCTCGCTCAGCCCGATCATGGCGTCGGTGATCCTGGTCAGCGTGGCGCCGGCCCTGCTGGCGGAGATCGCGCTCTCCCGGCGCCGCGTCTCCATGCACCTGCGGCTGGGCCCGCGCGAACGCCGGGAGATCTTCTACGCGCAGCTGATGACCGACGCCCAGGCCGCGAAAGAGGTCCGGCTGTACGGCATCGGCTCCTTCCTGCACACCCGGATGGTCGCCGAGCGGCAGGCGGCCAACGCCGAGAACAGCGCGCTGGACAGGCGTGACCTCACCACCCAGTTGGCGCTCGGCGGGCTGTCGGCGCTGATCGCGGGAGCCGGTCTGGTCTGGACGATCATCCGCGCCCGCCACGGTGCCCTGCTGATCGGCGACATCTCGATGTTCATCGCCGCCGTGGCCGGCATGCAGGGCCAGCTCGCCGGTCTTGTCGGCGAAGTGGCGCGCACCCACGGGCAGATCTCCCTGTTCAAGAGCTTCCTGGCCGTCGAGGGCGCCGAACCCGACCTCGCCCTGGCGGCCCGTCCCGCACCGGTTCCCCCGCTGTCCCAGGGCATCCGGCTCCAGGACGTCTGGTTCCGCTACAGCGAGGAGCATCCCTGGATTCTCCGCGGCGCCTGCCTGGACATCCCGGCCGGGACGTCGATGGGGCTCGTGGGCCTCAACGGCGCGGGAAAGACCACGATGGTGAAGCTCCTGACCCGCATGTACGACCCGACCTCCGGGTGTATCACCTGGGACGGAACCGACCTGCGCGACGTCGATCCGGGCGAGCTAAGGGCCAGGATCGGTGCCGTCTTCCAGGACTTCATGGCGTACGACCTGTCGGCGCGGGAGAACATCGCCGTCGGCCGACTGGACCTCGTGGGGGACACGCTCGCCATCGAAGCCGCCGCCCGCGAGGCGGGGATCGACGAGAAGCTCCGCTCCCTGCCCCGGGGCTACGAAACCCTGCTGACCCGGCTGTTCATCGACGAGGACAGCGAGGACGGCGACGCCACCGGGGTCTTCCTCTCCGGCGGCCAGTGGCAGCGGGTGGCGCTCGCCCGCGCGATGCTCCGCCGCGACAGCGACCTGCTGATCCTGGACGAGCCCAGCTCCGGCCTGGACGCGGAGGCGGAACACGAGGTCCACACCCGCATCGCGGCCCTGCGCAGCGGCCGGACCAGCGTGCTCGTCTCCCACCGGCTCGGCGCCATCCGGCATGCCGACACCCTCGCCGTCCTGCACGATGGCGTGTTCGCCGAGGTCGGCGGCCACGACGAGCTCATCGCCAGAAACGGCCTGTACGCCCGGCTGTTCCAACTCCAGGCATCCGGCTACCGCGACCCGATCGACACCACAACGACCGTCTGACTTACCCGGAAACCGGTCTGGGGGCAGGCGGGCTCGCTACCGCGGGCGGCCGAAGGGCCCGAGCACGTCATCATCCACGACCGTCGACACGACGGCCGGGCCGGCACCCGCCTGTCCTGAAAACCCTCGTCTACCTCGCCCCTGGTGCGGCGATCCTTAACGGCACCCCGACAGGGGCGAGCACCTGTCGGGGGATCATGGGGTGCCGGTAAGAAACGTGTCATGAGCCCCAAACCGCGTTGATCTTGCTGTGACGTGCCTGGTCAATGCTGGATGGTCATGAAACACCCCCCGATGCACATCGACGAGTTGGTCGAGCACTGGACGATCCTGGACGAAGAGCGCGACCTGATCGCCGGGAAGCGCGACGCCACTCGACTCGGATTCGCGATCTTGCTGAAGTTCTACACGCAGCACGGCCGGTTCCCGCGTGGCCGCTCATAGGTGCCGGACGACGTGGTTGAGCACGTGGCCAAGCAGGTCCGGGTTCCTGCCTCGGAGTTCGGCTTCTACGAGTGGTCCGGCTCCACGATCGAGTACCACCGCAATCAGATCCGCACACACCTGGGCTTTCGTACCTGCACGACGGAGGACGCGACGAAGCTGGCGGTGTGGCTTGCCGAGGAGGTCGCCCACGCCGAGCGACGGCCTGAACGGGTCCGGGAGGAACTGCTCAAGCATCTGCGTGAGGAGCGGATCGAACCGCCGGCGCCTGGACGGATCTCCCGGATCGTGGCCTCGGCCCTGCACAACGCGGATGTCGCCTGGTCGGTGCGGATCGCCTCCCGGCTGAGTCCGGAGACCACGCAGCGGATCTGCGCGCTGGTCGGCATCGACGATGCGAGCCGCGCAGTAGGCGAGGGGGTGGCCGGTGACCGTCAGGAACCCACGGGCGAGGCTCCTGCCGAGGACGATGACCTGCTGGCGTTGATCAAGTCCGCGCCGGGCAACGTGAGCCTGGAGTCGATGATGACCGAGATCCGCAAGCTGACGGCGGCGCGCTCGATCGAGCTGCCGCCCGGATTGTTCGCGACGTGGCGCCCAAGGTGCTGGCGTCCTGGCGGGCCCGGGCGGCGGTGGAAGCGCCCTCCCACATGCGTACGCATCCGCGCGAGCTGACGGTGCTGCTGCTGGCGGCGCTGGTCCAGGAGCGGGAGATCACCGACGCGCTGGTGGAGCTGCTGATCGCCACCGTGCATCGGATCAAGGCGCGGGCCGACAGCAAGGTGACCAAGGAGCTGATCAACGCGTTCAAGCGGGTGACCGGCAAGGAGAACATCCTGTTCAAGGTCGCCGACGCCGCGCTCGGCCAGCCCGACGATTCGGTCCGTCAGGTCATTTTCCCGGCTGTCAGCGGTGGCGAGCAGACGCTGCGGGATCTGGTGCACGAGTTCACGACCAAGGGCCCGGCCTACCGCACCACGGTGCAGACCACGCTGCGCGCCTCCTACACCAACCACTACCGGCGCGGCCTGATCGCGCTGCTGGACACCCTGGAGTTCAAGAGCAACAACACCGCCTTCCAACCGGTGATCGAGGCGCTGAAGTTGATCCGCCGCTACGCCAAGGCGGGCAACACCACCTACTACCCGCGCGGCGAGGTGGTGCCCGAGCACCGCGGCACGGCCGGCGAGTGGGAGGACCTGGTGTTCAAGAACGACAAGCGCGGACGCCGGCGGGTGGTGCGGATGGTGTATGAGATCGTCACATTCCAGGCGCTGCGCGAGGCCCTGCGGTGCAAGGAGATCTGGGTGGTCGGCGCCCACTCCTTCCGCGACCCGGAGGAGGACCTGCCCAAGGATTTCGCCGCCCGGCGCGTGGAGAACTACGCCGAGCTGCGCAAGCCGCTGAACCCCCGAGACTTCATCGCCGAGTTGAAGGCCGAGATGCGCGCCGAGTTGGAGGCGCTCGACACCGCGCTGCCGAAGCTGGACTGGTTGACGATCTCCGAGCGTAAGTCCGGCGCGATCAAGCTGACGAAGATCGGCCCGGCGGACGAGCCTCGGAACCTGCGCCGGATCAAGAACGAGGTGAGCCGCCGCTGGGGCTCGGTCCCGCTGATCGACATGCTTAAGGAGGCGGTGCTGCGCACCGGCTGTGCCTGAAGGCGGTCACCTCGGTGGTGGGCGGCTCCAGCCTCACGCCCGAGGTCCTGGCCGAACGGCTGATGCTGGCGATCTTCGGGTACGGCACCAACACCGGGATTCGGGCCGTGGCCTCCGGTGGCCACGCCCACAGCGAGGACGACATCCGCTACGTCCGGCGCCGCTATTTGACCCCGCAGGTCGCCACCGACATCGCGATCGCCATCGCGAACGCCACCTTCACCGCCCGGGACGTGGAGCTGTGGGGCGAGGGGACGACCACCGTCGCCTCCGACTCCACGCACGTGCGCGCCTACGATCAGAATATTTTCACCGAGTGGCACTCCCGGTACGGCGGCCGCGGCATCCTCATCTACTGGCACATCGAGCGCGGGTCCATGGTCGTGCACTCCCAGACCCTGCGTGCTTCGGCCTCGGAGGTGCACGCGATGATCGAGGGCGCGGTACGGCACGGCACCACCATGAAGGTCGAGGGCAACTATGTCGACTCCCATGGCCAGACCGAAATCGGGTTCGGCATGACCAGGCTCTTGGGCTTTGACCTGCTGCCGCGCATCAAGCAGATCAACAAGGTCAAGCTGTACCGGGTGGAGAGCGGCGCAAGTGGTCTGTACCCGCGGCTGACGCCGGCGATGACCCGGCCGATCCGCTGGGACTTGATCGAGCAGAACTACGACCAGATGATCAAATACGCGACCGCGATCAAGCAGGGCACCGCCTCCACCGAGGCGATCCTGCGCCGCTTCACCGAGTCCGCCACCCATCCGACCTACCAGGCCATGCTGGAGGTCGGCCGCGCGCAGAAGACCATCTTTGTGGCCCGCTATCTGCGGCTGCGTGAGCTCCAGCGGGAGATCCAGGAAGGGCTCAACGTGGTGGAGTCCTCCAACGGAGCGAATTCGGTGATCTTCTACGGCAAGGGCGGTGACATCGCCACCAACCGGCGTGAGGAGCTGCAGATGAGCGTGTTGTGCCTGCGCATCCTGCAGGCCGCGCTCGTGTACATCAACACCCTGATGCTGCAGGACGTCCTGGCCGATCCCGAATGGGCTCAGTTGTTCAAGCCCGCCGACCAGCGCGGGCTGACCCCGCTGTTCTGGCAGCACGTGCAGCCCTACGGCGAGGTCCGCCTGGACGTGGCCAAGCGCCTTTCGCTCGGCGGTGCTGTGCCGGGCTCCGGAGGCGGGCAGCCCGACTAGCTTCGTGATCGTGGTAGGGGCCGATGCGCGCCCGCCTGGCAGGACGGCGCGCATCAGGCCGGGGCCAGGGCCTTTCGTCAGGTGGTGGGCCGTGCCTTTCTCGTCTGATCACGTCCCTCCAAAGTGTGGGCAGGGGCACTGATTGGCGGTCCAGGGGCTGCTGCTGTCTGTCCGGTAGCGCTCATAGAAGCTCTGGGCGGACTCGTACTGGCCGGTGGTGTACCAGGTCAGTGCCGGGTGGCGGGCCTCCAGTTCGCGCAGGGCACGAGTGCCGAGCCCGCAGAACCGCCAATCCGACGAAAAGTCGATCTTTCTCAGCAGGCCGGCGCCGCAGGGTTCACAGATCGCGTAGCGGACCCGCCCGAGCATCGGATGGTCGTCTCCGGCAGCGATCGCGAATGCGTACCACGAGGTCGGTGGGCAGGAGAACTCGAACGTGCTGGGCGTGGCGGTTGCGTGCGCGATCGCGTCCGCTCTGGCGCGGCTGGCGGCGTCATACAGCTTCCACGCCAGCTCGGTGTCGCGACCGGCGGCGGCGATCGTTCCCCGGCCCGACACCTTCACCGTGTCTTGGGCCAGCAGCGCCGCCAGGTGGCTCTTCCACGCCTTGGCGAACGCGGCGGGCCTGCGCTGTTCGTCCTCCTGCTCGCCCACTGTCTGGTGGTATGCCTCCCGTACGATCGCCTGCGTGGCTGCCCGCCGCATGCGCCCTTCGAAGTCGTCGAGGCCGCCCGGCTGCCGCACGGCGTCGGCCACCTCCTGCAGCCGGGCGAGCAGGCCGCGTAGTCCCGTCGGTCGCGGGGGCGTCAGTTCCGGCCATGACGCGGGCAGGGGCTCCAGCAGCAACCGCATCACCATGCCGCCACCGTAACGCGCGCGTCCGCGCGGAGGCGCCAGGTCAGAGATCCTCGATATAGCCGGCGGCGATGTCGTCGGGCGGGTTGGTGTACAGACGCAGGTAACGGTCGTTGGCGTGGCCGAGGCGGCGCTCGAGTTCGGCGCGGTTGTGGCCGGAGGCTTGGGAGAGCCGGAAGGCGAAGGTGTGGCGGGCGTCGTGCGGGCGCAGGGCGCCGAGTTTGCGGTCGGGGTCGTTGGTCTGGGCGTCGTGCAGGCGGCCGATCTCGCCGACGACGGTGTTGATCGAGCGGGGTGACAGGCGGCCGTCGGGGCGGCGGGCTGCGATGGAAGCGGCCGACAGCAGCAGCGCGGCCGGGCCGGTGCTGGCGGCGGCGTCGCCGGGCCGCTCCTGGGAGAGGTAGTCGGCCAGTGCCTGGCGGGCGTCGCGGCCGAGGAAGACGGTGCGGCTGGTGCGGCCCTTGCCGCGTACGCCGGTCAGGCGCGCCTTCTTGGCCTGACGCAGCCGCTCGGGGTCGGCCGGCTCCAGCTGGTCCAGGTCCAGGCCCACCAGCTCGGCGCGGCGCAGCCCGGTGCCGAACAGCAGGTAGATGATCGCCCGGTCACGCAGCGGGCGGGCATGGGCGTGCACCCGAGCCGTGGCGCCGCCGCGGTGGCGGCGGCCCTTGAGCTCGTGGAAGGTCTCGATCTGGTCCACCACGTTCTTGACGGTGCGCACCTGGGCGGCGGCCAGCGCGCGCGGCTGCGGGGCGGGCAGCGGCAGCGGGGCGCCCTTCTTGGTGGGGTCGCCGTGGCGCAGCAGGCCGGCGGGGGCGTGCGTGGTGATCCAGGTGAACAGCGCCGACAGGTGCGCGAGATGGTTGTTGACGGTCGTCGGCGCCATTGGCGCGGGCGTGCCGTCGCGGCCGCGGTTGCCGGCGGCGGCCAGGTGGTCGCGCCAGGCGCTCACCTCGCGTACGGTGACGGCCGAGAGCCGGTCGTGCCCGAGGCCGCCGGTGATCCAGGCGCCGAAGCGCCGCAGATGCCGGGAGATCTTGGCGGTGACCTCCGCCGAGCGGACCCCGCGCACGGCCAGATCGAGGTAGCGCTCCGTCCATACCGGCAGGCTGTCGTCGGCCGGATCGAGGCGCTCGGGGAGCCCGACTACCTTTCGTGAAGTGATTTCGGCGCCATCCGGGCCCGGGCAGAGCGGGGCCGAGCTGGGGTGGAGGACGGCATGGAGCCAGGTTACTTCACGGAAGGGTTGTTTCCTGAAGTGACCTGACTCATCGCTTGTTCGCTCGACGTGGTAGGTCCGGTCTGGGTGCCGCCACCGCTGAGTCGTCGATCGGTCGCCGATTTGCCCGTGGGATCAGTTGGTAAAAGCAATCTGGGTGCGGTGGTGCTTGGGGGTGTCGATCTCGTCGAGCAGGGCGATGGCGAAGTCGGCGTAGGAAATGAGGCCGGTGCCCGCAGGGCCACCGGTCCGGTAGTGGCCGACTCGCGGGCCGTCGTGGTCGAAATTTCCGGTGGGGCTGGCGTACACCCAATCGAGGCTGCCGGCGGTGGAGCGCAGAACCTGCAGTCCCGCGGCATGGCCCTCGGAGAACGGCCGATACTCGGGCGGGAATTCGTCCGTGTCCATGAGCCGCACCCCTGGTTCGGTCTCCAGGAGGGTGCCAAGACCGACCACCAGCAACCGGCCGACTCCGGCACGGGACAATCCGTCCAGCAAGGCCGTGGCCGCGCCAACATAGAAGCTGTCGGGCGACGCTTCGGCGTCATAGACGGCGCTGATCGCCGCATCGTGGCCGGCGGCGACCGCGGCGACGCTGTCCACGTCCGTGACATCACCCGCCACGATCGCCACCTCATCGGCCGCCAGGTCGCCGTACTTGGCCGGATCACGGACCACCGCGGTGACCTGGTGGCCGCGCATGCGAGCCTCGGCAACCGCCGCTCGGCCGGCCCTGCCACCGGCACCGGCAATAACGATCTTGCTCATCTGGATACTCCGTTCTCTCCGGCGGTCAAGGTCACCCGCCGCTGCTCCGAAACGGTATCCGCGAGGTACTTGTTACTTCAACGGTACTGACTTAGCGTCAGGATAGTGACTGTGCCACTCGACCCTGAGATGTTCGACCCAGCCTGCCCATCCAGCGTCATGCCGATCCGAATCGGCGAGAAATGGTCAGCGATGGTCCTCATCTGCCTTGAGCACGGCCCTCGCCGGTTCACTGAAATCCGCACCCCGCTCCGCGGGATCACGCCGAAGGTGCTCACCGAGACACTGCGCGCGCTCGAACGCGACGGGCTGATCACCCGCACCGCCTACCTGGAGATCCCACCCCGGGTCGAGTACGAGCTGACACCGCTGGGCCGCACGCTGCTCGAACCGATCGCGGCCTGCCGGGTCTGGGCACAGAACCATCTTCCCCAACTGCTCAAGGCACGTGAAACCTACGACCACCGGATCTCCCGCTGATGGTCGAAGCGCGTCTTGGTCCGCTCGGTGTACCTCCTCACGCAACGGATCCACGATGCCGAGCTGCTCGGCCACGAAGTCGACGACCGAGGCCGGCGCGTCGGAATCCTCCAGGAACGCCCCGGCCCACCGAACGGTGACGAGCTAAAGGCCGAAGCCAAGCCAAGTGGCGTCGCGCTTTCCGGCGATCAGGTCGCGCTCTTCGTCCAGGATCGTCCAGTGCTCGACCAGATCGTCGATGTGCATCGCGGGGGGGTGTTTCATGACCGCCCAGCATTGACCAGGCACGTCACGACAAGATCAACGCCGTTTGGGGCTCATGGCACGTTTCTTACCAGCACCCCATCATGCCTCGGTGGCGACCGGTGCGGTGGGCGGTTCATCGCAGCGGTTCCCGCACGACGCGGGTACTGCGATTTCAGTAGGCCAAGTGCCAGCAACCGCATGACGACGGGACAGGCCGGCGGCCGACAGCCTTGCGAGGTACCTCTCTCAACACCTGGAGACCTCCGTCCCGTGGCTTCTTTCCTTTATCGACTCGGCCGTATGGCCTTCCGGCGACGCTGGTACGTCACCATCGTCTGGCTGGCGATCTTCGGCGCTGTCGCGTTCGCCTCGACCACCGCCGGCGATCCTCCACCCGATACCGGCTCCATGCCGGGCATCGAGGCGCAGAACGCCTATGACCTGATGGGGCAGCGCTTCCGGGGCGCCTCGGACGGCGCCGACCGGGCCACCGCGCGGCCGGCGAGCCCTCGGAGCCGGTACCGGCATCGACGCCCGGCGTGGCAGTGGCGCGGCCCGGTGAAGGAGAATGCCGCAGAGGTGCCGCGCGAGTACGCGGCACGGGCTGAATCCCTGGCCCTCAGGCCGGAGAGCACGTCCGAGAGTCCGGTCACCGCGGCCGACGATGGCCGGACTCGGGCGACTCAGCGCTTGCGCACCTCGTCCAGGATCAGTTGCAGCATCGCGGAGGACGCCTTCTGGTTGCCCTCGAGGCGGTCGAGCCGGACATCCATGGCGTCGAAACGCCGGTCGACGCCGTCGAAGCGCTCGTCCACGGACTTGAACCGCTCATCGACCGCCTGGAACCGGGCGTCCACGGCGTCGAACCGCTCATCGACCGTGTCGAACCGGGCGTCCACCGCGTCGAGGCGAAGGTCGACCGCGTCGAAGCGCCGTACGGTCTCCCGGCGGAAGTCCGTCATCTCGCGCCAGATGCCGCTGACCGCGAGGTTCGCGGCGTCCGCCGTGTATTGCGCGCGCACCACCGCGTCCTCGACGGCGGCCACCCGCTCTTCCAGACTCTTCATCGGTCGTCTCCATGGGGGATGGGGATTGGGAGGATGTCCTCCCGGCTGGAGCACCATATCGTGCACGCTGCGTCACGACAAAACCGCGAAGCGTTACTGCCATCCATCCTTGTCCACGCCGCCGGGGACCGGCCCCGAGGGGGCGTAGGGCTCCCGCGTGAAGATGAAGGTGTTGAGATCCAGATGCACACCTTCGGGCGAGCGGACGACCCGCAGAACCTCTCCCGCGTAGTAACCGTCGAGGCCGAGCCAGGTGCCGTCCGGCTGGGCGACGAACCGGGAGGCACGGCCCTGCCCGCCGGCCGGGGTGAGCGAGAGCCCCCGCTTGGGCAGCACCCGCAGGAGGTAGGCGCTCGGGCCCCAGTACCACGGGCCGGTGAGCGCGAGCAGGTCCTCGTCCGCCGAGCCGGGAACCCACTCGGCGGGCAGCGGCGGCTCATGCGCGGCGAGGATGTCCAGCAGGTCCTTGGGAAGTGACGCCCGCACCCCGGAGGTCGTGTTGGCCATGAACAGGACGCCCACGTCATCGGCCGGATCCGCCCACACGGTGGCCAGGAAGCCGGGCATCGACCCGCCGTGCCCAGCCAGGCGGCGGCCGTTGTGCCTGGAGAGCTGGATTCCCAGGCCGTATCCGCCGAGCCAGGCGTCTCCGTCGTCCACGGTCGCGGGCTCGCGCATCTCGGCGAGGGTCGCCGGGCGCAGTACGTCCCCCGTGTGGCCGCCGACGAAGGCCGCCCACCGGGCGAGATCCGCCGGAGTGGACCAGAACTGCCCCGCCGCGGCCATGGCGCCGTGGTCGTGCTCCGGCTCGGGCAGCAGCACGTCGGCCCACGGGTGCACCGCGTACCCGGAGGCGTGCGGAGCGCGCGGACGCGGCGTGGTGTCGCGCATGCCGAGTGGTTCGAGCACCTCCTCGCGCACGACTTGCGTCCAGGGCATGGAGCGCTTGCGGGCGAGCAGCTCGCCGAGCAGGCCGAAGCCGAGGTTGGAGTAGTGGTAACGGCGGCCGGGACGATGCCGGGCGATCTCCGGGCCGAGACCCGCGATCAACTCGTCGGCCGGGGCTCCGGGGGTGCGCTCCCACCAGGCCCCGGGCGGCTCCGCGGTCAGCCCGGCCGTGTGGGAGAGCAACTGGGCGATCGTCACGTCACCGGCGGGGGTGCCGGGCACGTGCTTGGCGAGCGGGTCGAGGAGGTCGAGCGCTCCCTCGTCGCGCAATCGCATGACGGCGACCGCGACCATGCTCTTGGTGATCGAACCGATGCGGTACTGCGTGGCAGGAGTGGGCGGCTCCCCGTCGACCCTTCCCCGGAAACCGAACCAGGCGACCTCGCCCCTCCGGACCAGTGCGGCGGCCAGTGACGGCACTCGTGACTCCGCCTGCTCGACCGCGAGCCTGTGCAGCAGCGCGCGAGCGGTACGTTCCTCGACCTTCGACATGGGACCAAGGCTAGCGGCGAGACCCGACAGACCCGGGCGGCATCGGCGGGAAACCCGCGTCTCCCCGTCGCCGTCCTCTGCCGCCCGCTGCCGTCCTCACCTGCGCCGTCCTCGCTCCACCCGCCTTCGCCCCCCGTCGCCACCCCCATCTGCCGTCACGCGTCTGCCGTCATCTCGCCCGCTCGCCGTCCTCCGCGCGATCCTTCGCCGTCTCGCCGTCCTCGGACAGGACCAGGTCGAGCAACCCGGGGAACCGCGCGTCGAACTCCGCCGCCCGTAGCCGGTTGGTCCTTCGGGTGCCCTCGTCGCGCTGTTCGAGCAGCCCCGCCTCCCTGAGTACCGCGAAGTGGTGGCTGAGCGTCGACTTGCTCACCGGGATGTCGAAGGTGCCGCAGGCCCTGGTCCAGTCAGGGGATTCCGCGACCTGCCTGAGGATCAGTCGGCGAACCGGATCGGCCAGGGCGTGGAGAGCGGACTGCAGGGTCGTCTCCTGGGGATGCACGTGGGTGAGGGAACGGCCTCGCGCCGGACCCCCACTGTTCGATGTACGTCGAACATCTGTGTACTGTTCCATCTCGATCGAACATTCTAGGAGGCGTGGATGGACGCGAAGCGGACCCGGCTCGGCAGGGTGGGTGTGTGGCACGCGGCGATCGGTCGCATATCGGCGGACTCCGCCAGGGTCGCCGTCGCGGAGATGGAGGCGCTCGGTTACGGGACGCTGTGGTTCGGCGAGGGTTCGACGACCAAGGAGGCCTTCACCAACGCGGCGATCCTGCTCTGCTCCAGCCAGAAGATCACGATCGGCACCGGGATAGCGAACATCTGGGCCCGTGACGCGACGGCGATGGCCTCCGGCGCCGACACGCTGGCCGAGGCGTTCCCCGGCCGGTTCGTGCTCGGCATCGGCGTCAGCCACGCCCCGCTCGTCCAGTCGCGCGGTCACGACTACCGGCGGCCGGTGGCGGCGATGGCCACGTACCTCGACGCGATGGACCAGGCGGGCTACGACGCGGTTGCGCCCACGCATCCGGCGCCGCGCCTGCTCGCCGCGCTCCGCCCGAGGATGCTGGAGCTGGCCCGCGACAACGCCGACGGCGCCCATCCGTACTTCGTGCCCGTCGAGCACACCGAGCGGGCGCGCGAGGTGCTCGGGCCCGGCCCGATCCTCGCGCCCGAGCAGGCCGTCGTACTCGAACGCGATCCCGACACGGCCCGGGAGTACGCCCGCGAGCACATGGCGCCCTACCTGGCGCTGCCGAACTACGCGAACAACCTGCGCACCTTCGGTTTCGACGACGACGACCTCGCGGACGGCGGCAGCGACCGGCTCGTGGACGCGATCGTGGCCTGGGGAGACGTCGACGCCATCCGGGAGCGCGTGACGGCCCACGTGGACGCGGGGGCCGATCACGTCGCCATCCAGCCGCTCGCGCCCGGCGGCAGGCTTCCCCTGGACCATCTGAGGGAGCTCGCACCGGCCCTGCTCTCGCTCTGAGAAGGCGGCGTCGGCGAGCTCGGGACGGACGTCACGCCGAGGGACCCCGCGGCGTTCGCCTTGGCGTGACTCCCCGTTCGTACGCGGCCCCGAGCGGGGTGAGCGCGGGTGCGATCCACCTCCACAGGGGGTCACCGCCGGGCGGTGACGGGTCGCCTCGCGTCACCGAGACGCTGACACCAGGCCCGCCTCGTAGGCGATGATGACGAGCTGGACACGGTCGCGGGCGTCCAGCTTGGTGAGCAGTCGTGACATGTACGCCTTGACGGTGGCGACGCTGATGACCAGGTCCGCGGCGATCTCGGTGTTGGACATGCCGCGTCCGACGAGGGTCAGCACCTCGCGTTCCCGTTCGGTGATCCCTTCGAGCGTGCGCGGCGTGGGGGAGGGCGCGGGGCGGGCGGCGAACTCCTCGATCAGGCGGCGGGTGACGCTCGGCGCGATCAGGGCGTCACCGGCGGCGACGACGCGGATCGCCGCGAGGATGTCGTCCAGTGCCATGTCCTTGACGAGAAACCCGGATGCGCCGGCCCGCAACGCGCCGTAGACGTAGTCATCGTCGTCGAAGGTGGTCAGCACGACGACATGAGCCGTGGCGGGTCCCACGGTGATCAGCCGGGTGGCGTCGATGCCGTCCATGCCTGGCATGCGGATGTCCATCACCACGACATCGGGGTGGACGTCCTCGGCCAGACGGACCGCCTCCGAGCCGGTTCCGGCCTCCCCGACGAGTTCGAGGTCGGGGGCGTCCGCGATGACCATCCGCAGCGCGGCACGGACCAGAGGCTGGTCGTCGGCGAGCACGACGCGGACGGTCATCCCACTCCCGCCGGTAGGGGAAGCCGGGCCGCCACCCGGAAGCCGCCCTCGGGGCGCGGCGCGGCGGAGAACTCCCCGCGCAGCATGCCGACCCGCTCGCGCATCCCGACGAGGCCGTAGCCGCCGGCCATGGCGCCGCCGCGGCCGTTCCCGTCGTCGAGGACCTCGATGGAGACCTCGTCGTCCCCATAGTCGACGGACACCTGGCAGGCGTGGGTGCCGGCATGGCGCACCACGTTGGTGACCGCCTCCTGGATGATGCGGTAGGCGGACACGTCGATCTCCGGAGGGAGCGGACGCAGTTCGCCCTGCCATCGCACGTCGACGTGGACACCGGCGTCCGTGGTCGTCTCGGCCAGCCGGTCGACATCCGCCAGGCCGGGTCTCGGGTGGAGCGGCTGTGGTGCCTGTTCCGTTTCGGCCTGACGGAGCGCGCCGACCATCCGGCGCAGACCCGACAACGTCTCTCGGCCGACCGTCTCGATCTCGCCCAGGGCGTCGCGGGCGCGTACCGGCTGGGTTTCGATGACCCGCCGTGCCGCACCGGCCTGGAGGGCGATGACGCCGATGCTGTGCGCGACCATATCGTGCAGCTCGCGTGCGATCCGGAGTCGTTCGTCGGCGATCGCCCGGGCCGTGGCCTGGGCGCTCAGGGTGTCGGCGTGCTCTCGCGACTGGCGCACCGAATTGCCGACCAGCCACGCGATGACGGCCGTCATGGCCACCGCCAGCTCCGCAGAGGTGCCGATGACCCAGCCGAAGAACAGCCGCGTGGTGAGATAGCCGGCGAGTACGGCGAGCGCCATGGCGACGGCGACGATCCCGGTCCGGCGCGGGCGGGTGGCCGCGATGAAGTAGAGCGCGACGTCGGCCGCCAGGAACTGGGCCATGGGGATCTCTCCCACACCCAGGGGGACGGGCGCGATGGCGGAAGCGGCCAGCACCAGAGCCAGAGCCGGGAGCGGCCGGCTGCGCAGACAGGCGCTGCCGGCCAAGGCCAGAGCGGTGGCCACCGCCAGGGTCGTCAAACCGTCCCACCGAAAGATCAGGACCCCGGCCAGTACGGCGGACTCCGCCTCACCGGGCAACCTGACGCGTATGAGGAAGGTGAACGCCAGGCCCGCGTACCACGCCAGGGCCGTCCAGGCGCCGGGCGGGACGCGCTTCAGCAGGGGAAGCGGGGGCGTGGCGTACATGCGCAGATCGGAGCGAGGCAGTACCAATCCGGACATCAGCCCACGGGTGTACGCCCACGGTCTATCTGTGCGCCCGCGAATGCGACCGGCGGTCCGATGTGGCGGGGACCCGGCCTGCGGCACCGTCGGTCAGGTGATCGACGTCAACGAACCGGCCCGGCCGGAGCACCCCGGACACATCACCGGCCGCTCCGGCCCTGACAACGCGACACCCGAAGCGCGGCAGACATCCGGAACGGAACAACCGTGCACTGTGGCTCCCCACCCGCGTGGGAGCCGCCTGCGCCGGACCCTGCTCGCCGCGCTTGTCACCGTCTCGGTGGCGGTGCCGGTGTCGGGCGCGGCCCGCTCTTCGGCGGTCCCCGCGCCCGTGCCCGCCGCCTCCGCCGCTTCCGTCCCGCTGCGGGCGGCGACCCCCGCGGTGCTGGCCGCGCGGTACGCCGCCAGCGGTGGCGCCATCCGGGCGGCCGAGCGGACGGCGTCCGGCGGTGGTCACCGGTGGCGGGCCGCGATGCTGCGCGCCATGGCGGACCCGGCGCGGCGGTTCCTGTTCTTCGACGGCCGTGACGGCGGCCGCGCGGCCGAGGTGTTCGGCGACCTGACCGGAGCCGAGCGGATCGCCGTGCTGGTTCCCGGCTCCGACACCGATCTCGACAAGTACGGATATCTGCGGGGCGGCTCGCTGCGACTGCTGCACAAGCTCGGCGGCGGGTCGGCCGTCATCGCCTGGCTCGGCTACCGGACTCCGGGCACCGTGAGCCTCGCGGCGCTGACCTCCGGCCGGGCCGAGGAGGCGGCCCCTGACCTGCGCACTTTCATACGGGAGCTGAGCGCGGCCCAGCCCGCCGCGCGGATCTCCCTGCTGTGCCACTCCTACGGCAGCGTGGTCTGCGCCCGGGCCGCGTCCGGGCTGGACGTCGCCGACATCGTCCTGTACGGCAGCGCCGGCGTCGGCGTCGACGACGTCGCCGCGTTGCGCACCCGGGCGACCGTCTGGGCGGGGCGAGGCACCGCCGACTGGATCAGGGATGTGCCGCACGCCTGGTTGCGTCTTCCCTTCGTCACTGTCGGGTTCGGGGCCGACCCCGTGTCGCCGGAGTTCGGGGCCCGGGTGTTCGCGGCGGGCGTCGGTGGGCACAGCGACTACCTGAAGGGCGGTTCTGTGGCCTTGGAGAACATCGCCCGGATCGTGTCCGGGCAGGCACCGTCGGAGGCGGGACGTGGGGCGTGACCTCGTCCAGCGGAGCGACACGGCGACTCCGCGCGACCTGATCAGGCGCATCTCCATCCCGCGCGACCTCGCCCAGCGGATCGCCGCGGCGACCCCGCCAGGACGTGACCGCGCGGTCGACGCGCTGCGCGCCCTGGCCGTTCTCGGTGTGGTGCTCGGCCACTGGCTGGTGACCGCCCTGATCCTCGACAGCGGCACCGTGCGGGCGGCCAGCCCGCTCCGGTACATGCCCCAGCTCGCCCCCGCCTCCTGGCTGTTCCAGACGCTGGCGATCTTCTTCCTGGTGTGCGGGCAGACGGGCGCGAGAAGCCACGCCACGGCCCGCGCGCGCGGCACGACCTACCGTCGGTGGCTGGTTCGGCGGATGGCCCGGCTGTCCCGGCCGGTCACCGCGGTGCTGGTGGTGTGGATCGTGACAGCGGTCGCGATGCTCGCCTCAGGAGCCGACCCGCAGACCGTGCGCACGCTGGTCAAGCTGGTGTACTCCCCGCTGTGGTTCCTGCTGGTCCTGGCGGTGCTGACGGCGGCCACCCCACTGATCGCCCGGCTGCATCCGCTGTGGCCGTTCGCCATCGTCGCGCTCGTCGATCTGGCCCGGTACTGCTCGGCCCGGTACGGCCTGGACGGCCTCGACACGCTCGGCTCGGTCAACGTGGCGGCGGGGTGGCTGGTGCCGTACAGCCTGGGTGGGGCCTGGGCCCGAGAGCGCCTGTGCGGGCGAACGACCGGATGGACGTTGCTGCTCGGCGGAGTCGCCGCCACCGCCGCACTCATCCTGTGGGCGGGCTACCCGGTGGCCATGGTCGGCGTGCCCGGCGCCGCCGTCTCCAACCTCGACCCGCCCACGCTGGCGGCCGTCACCTTCGGACTCGCCCAATGCGGGGCGGCTCTCCTACTTCTGGGGCCGCTGCGGCGGGCACTGCGCCGCCCCGCCGTCTGGGCGACCGTGGCGCTGGTCAACCTGTCCGCGATGACCATCTTCCTCTGGCACCAGACCGCCATGATCGCGGTCACCGCGATCGGCATGATCACTGGCGGGCCACTCCCTGGCCTGCACACCGTCCCGGACGGGCCCGGCTGGGTCCTCGCCCGACTGGCGTGGCTGCCGGCGTTCGCGCTGGCCCTTCTGATCTGCGTGGCCGCGTTCCACATCCACGAGCGGGGCCGGCCCGAGAAGCGCGGCCGCCCCGGGACCGTACACGAGCGTCCGCCCGCCGAGCCGTCACGCGCTCGCCAACCGGCATAGCCCCGTCAGGGCCGCTCCCATGGCGCCCGGTACGGCCTGGAGCTGTGACTGCGGGAGAATGCCAGCCATGACGAACCCTCCCGGCAACCCTCCGGGCGCGGTCCTCGAAGCCGTACTTGAACGCGTGACGTACGCCAACGAGGAGACCGGCTACACGATCGCCCGAGTGGCGACAGAGCGCTCGGGAAACGAGCTGCTCACCGTGGTGGGCCCGCTGCTCGGTGCGCAGGTGGGCGAGTCGCTGCGGCTCACCGGCCGGTGGACCTCCCACCCCCGGTACGGCAGGCAGTTCGAAGTGTGGTCGTACACCACGGTGCTGCCCGCGACCGTCCAGGGCATCCAGCGCTACCTCGGATCCGGGTTGATCAAGGGGATCGGCCCGAAGATGGCCGAGCGGATCGTGGACCACTTCGGCACCGACACCCTGCGGGTGATCGAGGAGGAGCCCGGCCGCCTGGTGGAGGTGCCCGGACTCGGGCCCAAGCGCACCAAGATGATCGGCGCCGCCTGGGAGGAACAGAAGATCATCAAAGAGGTGATGATCTTCCTGCAGGGGGTCGGGGTCTCCACCTCGATCGCGGTGCGCATCTTCAAGCAGTACGGCGACACTTCGATCGACGTGGTCAGAAAGGAGCCCTACCGGCTCGCCGACGACGTGTGGGGCATCGGCTTCAAGACGGCCGACACGATCGCGCAGGCGGTCGGCATTCCCCATGACAGCCCGGAACGGGTGAAGGCCGGCCTGCGCTACACCCTGTCGCAGGGGGCCGACGACGGCCACTGCTACCTGCCCGCCCCCAACCTGGTCTCCGACGCCGTCAAGATCCTCGACGTTCCCGCCGAGCTCGTC
The DNA here is from genome assembly GCF_020826795.1 of Microtetraspora sp. AC03309. Lineage (NCBI taxonomy): Bacteria > Bacillati > Actinomycetota > Actinomycetes > Streptosporangiales > Streptosporangiaceae > Microtetraspora > Microtetraspora sp. AC03309. The sequence goes on from NZ_JADDIL010000015.1 coordinate 97,262, forward strand.
ACGACCTGTCTGGAGGAGCTGACCGCCGACGACTCCCGCGAGGCGAGCGTCGTCCGGGAGGAGATCCCCGCGGCCGAGGGCACGGTTCCCGCGATCTACCTGGTGCCGTTCCATCGGGCCGAGGCGTCGCTCGCCGGAACGTTGCGCGGCCTGCTGGCCACCTCGGGAAACCGCCTGCGCGCCTTCGAGGACGTGGACTGGCCGGTCGCGCTGGAGTGGCTGCACGGCAAGACCGGCGCCGAACTGGCCCCCGAGCAGGCCCAGGCCGTACGGCTGGCGCTGACCGAGCGGGTGGCCGTGCTGACGGGCGGACCCGGGTGCGGCAAGAGCTTCACCGTGCGTTCGATCGTCACCCTGGCCAGGGCGAAGCGCGCCAAGGTCATCCTGGCCGCGCCGACCGGCCGGGCGGCCAAGCGGCTGTCGGAGCTGACCGGCCACGAGGCGACCACCGTGCACCGGCTCCTGCAGTTGCGGCCGGGCGGCGACGCCACCTTCGACCGGGACAACCCGCTGGACGCCGATCTGGTCGTGGTCGACGAGGCGTCGATGCTCGACCTGCTGCTGGCCAACAAGCTCGTCAAGGCGGTCGCGCCCGGCGCGCATCTGCTGTTCGTCGGCGACGTCGACCAGCTGCCCTCGGTCGGCGCGGGAGAGGTGCTGCGCGATCTTCTCGCGGCGCCGGACATCCCGCGGGTACGGCTCACGCAGATCTTCCGGCAGGCGCAGCAGTCGGGCGTTGTGGTCAATGCGCATCGCGTGAATACCGGACAATCGCCACTGGTCCGCGAATTCCCTGACTTCTTTCTTTTCCCCTGTGAAGAACCAGAAGAAATCGCCGCGTTGACCGTGGACGTCGTCGCCCGCCGCATTCCCGGTAAGTTCGGGCTCAACCCGCGCCGGGACGTGCAGGTGCTCGCGCCCATGCATCGGGGGGCGGCCGGGGCGGGCGCGCTGAACATCGCGTTGCAGGAGGCGCTCACCCCCGCGCGGGAGGGCATGCCCGAGCGCCGGTACGGCGGGCGGGTGTTCCGGGTGGGCGACAAGGTCACCCAGCTCAGGAACAACTACGACAAGGGCGCCGCGGGCGTGTTCAACGGCACCGTGGGCGTGGTCACCGGGATCACGCCGGAGGAGAGCAGGCTGACCGTCCTGACCGACGAGGACGAGAACGTCGACTACTCCTTCGACGAGCTGGACGAGTTGGCCCACGCGTACGCGGTGAGCATCCACCGGTCCCAGGGCAGCGAGTATCCCGCCGTGGTGATCCCCCTCGCGACCAGCGCGTGGATGATGCTGCAGCGAAACCTGCTCTACACGGCGATCACCAGGGCCAAGAAGCTCGTGGTCATCGTGGGGTCCCGCCGGGCGCTGGGACAGGCCGTACGGACGAAGGGGGCGGGGAGGCGGCACACCGGCCTGACCCACCGCCTTCTGTGATCGGCGCCGTTCCCCGGTGGGTCTCGGCGGTTTCCCGGGTGATGCGTTCAGGCCGTGCCGGCGCGACCCGACGACGACGTCACGGGGGCCTCCACCGTGAGCTTCAGGGCGACGACGTCGATGTCCAGCACCCGTGAGAAGGCATCACCGCCGGCCGGCCCGATACCGAGCGCGCGTCCCGAGCCGATGCGCGTCACCCAGCCCTCGTTCAGCGCGTGCCGGCAGAGGGCGGCTCCCGCCGCTCCGGCCAGGTGCGGGCGGCGCTCGGTCCAGTCGAGGCAGAGCCGGGCGAGCGGCCGCCTGCCTGTCGTCGCGGGCGGCTCGCCCAGCAGGTCGGCCAGCCAGGCCACCCCGGCCTCGGTGAACGCGATCCCCGCGTCCCGTTCGAGCAGGCCCCTGCGGGTCAGCGCGTCGGCGACGGCGACCCCGAGGCGTCCTGCCATGTGGTCGTAGCACGTGCGGGCGAACGTGAGCGCGCGGCGCGAACCGGTCGCGCGCAGGGTCGTGGGTGGTGGGTCGGCGGGCGGGTCATGTGCGGCCATGTCCTCGATCAGCTGCGCGACCGCGACGTCGGCGAGCCGTACGTAGCGGTGGCGTCCCTGGTGTTCCTCGGCCAGCACGCCTCCGGCGACCAGTCGCGAGAGGTGCTCGCTCGCCGTGGAGGGGGCCACTCCCGCATGCCTGGCCAGTTCTCCGGCCGTCCACGCGCGCCCGTCGAGAAGCGCGAGGCAGAAGGCGGCGCGGGTGCCGTCGGCGAGCAGTCCGGCAAGACGGGTCAGCGCGATCCGGGGAGCGGTGGTCACCCGTCCATCATCGGTGCGCCACGTTGTGGCGAGCGCCGAACTATCGCACCGTTCTGACGTTGATCATGATTTTGTTTGACGCGCACTTTACCGCCTGTCCACTAAGTACCGGCTATTGCGTGACGAAAGTGTGACCTAACTCTCCATTAGACCGAGTACAGATGGGGTTAGTCCTAATAGAGTCTTGTGTTGCACTTTGCCATCATGGGGGAGACGTTTGTGTTCACCGCTGACACGCGCATGAGGTTGCCGCTTGCCGGGCTTGCCGCGGCGACGGCCGTCGTGCTTTCCGCTTGTTCGGGAGGGTCGGGCGCCGGGGGGACGTCCGGTACCTCCGGTTCTGACGACACGGGGGCGACCGCCGCCGCCGCGCCGACCATCAAGATAAGTCCGGTCAAGGGCAGCGCGAAGGTGCGCCCGGACAAGACCGTGGTCGTGACGGCGGCGAACGGCGCGCTTGAAGAGGTCACCCTGGAGTCCGACGGGGAGCAGGTCGAGGGCGAGTTCGACGAGACGCGCAGCAAGTGGGTCTCCAAGCGACCGCTGAGGCCGTCCGCTAACTACACGGTGTCGGCCAAGGCCAGTGGTGACGGCGGACCGACGACCGCGACCAGCCAGTTCACCACGCTCAAGCCGAAGGTCGAACTCGCCGTCGCCGATGTGACTCCGGGCGTCAAGGGTGAGACCGTGGGCGTCGGCATGCCGATCATGGTGACGTTCAACCAGGCGGTGCGGGACAAGGCGGCCGTCGAGGCCGCCCTCGAGGTGAAGGCCCAGAAGCCGGTGACCGGCGCCTGGCGCTGGATCAACGACAAGCTGGCGATCTACCGGCCGGCCAAGTTCTGGCCCGCCCACCAGACCGTCACCTTCACCGCGCATCTCGCCGGTGTGAAGGCCGGCACCGACACGTACGGCGTCGAGGACCACACCACCAGGATCAAGATCGGTGCCGCCTGGGTCAGCTACGTCAACGTCAAGACGCACATGATGGTGGTCAAGCGCGACGGCAAGACCGTGCAGTCCATGAAGATCAGTGCGGGCAACGGCACGACGCGCGAGTACACCACCACCAACGGCGTCCACCTGACCATGGAACGCGGCAATCCCGTCACGATGATCTCTCCGGGGAAGAAGGAGGGCGACCCCGGCTACTACAAGGAGATCGTCAACCACGCGGTGCGGATCTCCAGCAGCGGCGAGTACGTGCACAGCGCGCCGTGGTCGGTGGGCTCCCAGGGCCGGGCGAACGTCAGCCACGGCTGCATCAACGCCCACCCGACGCAGGCCAAGTGGTACTACGACAACTTCCACCGCGGAGACGTCGTCAAGATCGTCGGCACCAACCGCGCGCTCGAGTGGAACAACGGCTGGGGCTTCTGGCAGATGTCGTTCAACCAGTGGAAGAAGGGCAGCGCCCTGAAGTCCCAGGACCAGGGACAGGGCCAGGGACAGGACCAGGAGCAGCCCGAGGGATAGTTCCGGGGACCCACTCCCACGCTTCACCGGCCCTGGTCAGCCCCCAGCGGGGATGGCCAGGGCCGTTCCGTTTCCAGGGCAGCCGCACGCTGCCGATCGATTCATCCGAGGAGAACCCGGGCGTGGGTGCCGGGTGCTGGCCCTTCCCGCTCCCTGATCTTGAGGTGGCGACCGTCCGGTGGGAGCGGGCCTTGGCCCGCCCCGGGGGTTCCTGTCTGTCGGCGGGGTGGCGGTCAGTGGTGGGCGTGGACGCCGGGCTTCTGCCGGGGCAGCAGGGCGGCGAGGGCTCCGGCGACGAGGGCGGCGGCGGCGCCGATGCCCAGCACGATGCGGAAGGCGTCCTGGGAGGGCAGTTCGTGTCCGCCGAGGGTCATGGTCACCCCGGCGAGGATGAGCCCGGCGATCGCGCTGGCGATGGTGGTGCCGAACCCTCGGATGAGGACGTTGAGGCTGTTGGCCGCGGCCGTCTCCGAGGCCGGGACGTTGCCCATGATCAGGGTGGGGATGGCGCCGTAGGCCATGCCGATGCCCGCGCCGATGATGGCGGAGACCAGGATGAGCTGCCAGATCTCGGCCATGAGGAACACGCCGATCACATAGCCGACCGCGACGGTGAGGGCGCCGAGCAGGAGGGTGACCTTCGCGCCGTAGCGGGCGGAGATCTTCGCCGAGGGCTTGGCGACGAAGAACATGACCAGGCCCTGCGGGGCCATGGCCAGGCCCGCGACGAGCATGGACTTGCCGAGCCCGTATCCGGTGGCCTCGGGGGTCTGCAGGAGCTGGGGCAGGGCGAGCTGGATGGAGAACATCGCGAACCCGAACGCGGCGGCGGCGAGGTTGGTCAGCAGGACGGGCCTGCGCGCGGCGGTGCGCAGGTCGACCATCGGCTCGCCGGTGCGGAGCTCGAACACGCCCCAGGCGGCGAGGAGAACGGCGGCGGCGGAGAACAGGCCGAGCGCCAGGCCGCTGCTCCAGCCCCAGTCCGAGCCCTTGGAGATCGCCAGCAGCAGGCAGACCAGGGCGGCCGACAGGCCGGTCGCGCCGATCAGGTCGAACCTGCCGCCCGGGTGCATCTTGGAGGCCGGAATGACGACGGCCACGAGGGCCAGGGCGATCACGCCGAGGCCGGCGGAGGTCCAGAACAGCACGTGCCAGTCGGCCTTGTCGGCGATCAGCGCCGCAGCGGGCATCCCGAAGGCGGCACCGACGCCGAGGGAGGAGCTCATCGTCGCGGTCGCCGCGCCCAGGCGCTCCTTGGGCAGCTCATCGCGCATGATGCTGATCCCCAGCGGGATCACGCCCGAGGCCAGACCCTGCAGGACGCGGGCGGCGATCAGGGGCGCGAGCGAGGTCGCCAGCGCGGCGATGACCGAGCCGATCACCATGAGGGCCAGGCTGCCCAGCAACATCCTGCGTTTGCCGTACATGTCGGCCAGGCGGCCCACGATCGGCGTGACGATCGTGGCGGCGAGCAGGGTCGCGGTCACCGCCCACGCGGTGTCGGCCGGCGCGGCGTCCAGCAGGGTCGGCAGCTGCGGGATCACCGGGATCACCAGGGTCTGCATGCTGGCGATGACGATCCCGGAGAACGCCAGAACCGCCACCATCACGCCCGGCTTCGCCCGGGAGTCCGGATCCTTGACCGCGGGCTCGGCGGGTGCTTGTGTCACGGGGGTCCCCTTCATGATCAACTGAACGCATTGAAGCGTCTGCTTTAATGGATTAAAGCAGACGACTTAGGCGGTTCGGTTGTCGCGACCGGTCCAGTACCGTCGCAGGGACCAGGATCAGACGCCGTGAAGAGGGAGCCGATGGTGATGGCAGGAAGGACCGCGCGCGCGGAGCGGGGCGCCGACACCCGGCAGGTGATGCTCGACACGGCCGAGCGGCTGTTCGCCGTCCACGGCGTGCACGCGGTGTCAACCCGCAAGATCAGCGAGGAGTCCGGGCAGGCCAACAACGCCGCCGTCGGCTACCACTTCGGCGGCAAGCCCGACCTGATCCGCGCGATCGTCCGCGAGCACGCCGACCGCATCGAGGCCATCCGCTCCGCCCTCGTCGCCGACGCCGCCGGATCCGGCGACGTGCGCGCCTGGATCGGATGTCTCGTGCGGCCCTTCACCGAGCACCTGGACTCACTCGGCGCACCCACCTGGTACGCCCGCTTCCACATCCAGGTCGCCGCCGACCCCGCCCTGCGCGCCCTCTCTCAGGAGGAGTCCCTCACTTCCCCCTCGCTGCGGCTGCTCATCGCCCAGCTCACCCAGACCCTGCCCGGCCCGCCCCCCGAAGTCCGCCACGAGCGGCTCACCATGGCCCGCCATCTCATCGTCAACATGTGCGTGGAACGCGAACGCGCCCTCGCCGACCACACCCCCGTCCGCCAGCCCACCTGGAACGCCCTGGCCACCACCCTCACCGACGCCATCGCCGGCCTCTGGCAGGCCCCCGTCACCGGCTGACCCTCGCCCCTGAGACGTCTGCCCAACTCATCCCCGACTCCGACGATGCCGACGGCGACGAAGGTATTCCAGGCGGCTCCGGGCCGGGAAGCGACGCCGCCGTGGAGCCGCTGTCCTGATCAGCTGCCGAGTAGGTCGTGGATCGCTTGGAGAACGGCGTCGGGACGGCGGAATATGACGGAGAGGTGTCCCGCGTCCTCGATGACGCGGTTCTCGCCGTGCGCAACCGATTTGGCCAGCGCGGTGTAGAGCCGCGTCTTGGCTTCGGCCTCCTCGTGGAGGAGCGATGCGGGTATGCCCTGGGTGACCGCTTCTTTGAAGGGGTCGATCGCCGTGGCGGTGAGCACGATCAGCGGGACGTCCGGCATCGGTCCCGCGTCGCGTACCTCGTCATGGAGTTGGTAACGGTTGGCCGCCTCTTGGCCGCCGATCCTCAGCCATTCCAGGCTGACATGACGTTCGATCAGCGGCTCCCTTATCTCTTCCGGCCAGTCGGCCATCTCCCGTGCGAACAGGGTGCGGTAGAACTGGATGACTTCGTCGGGCAACTCGTCAGGCACCGCCTCGCCGGGGTCCCACGCCTGATACAGCTCGTTCAGTTCCTTGGGCATGTAGGAGTCGTAGTCCTCGTGTTCGGGCTCCACCAGGACCAACCCCGCGACCTCGTCGGGGAAACGCTGCGCATAGTGGCGTGCGTAGAGGCCACCGAGAGAATGACCGACCAGCAGGTAGGGAGCGGGCGCGCCGGCGACCCGCAGCAGCTCGCGCAGCTCATCGGTGACTTGGGTGGAGGTGCGTGGCAGCTCGGCCCGGTCACTCCATCCCGTTCCGGCCCGGTCGTAGAGCACGCTCGTGGTGAGTTCAGCGGCCCTCTGCTGAACGGTGAAGCCGTCCATTCCGGATGAGCCGGCCCCGGGCAGGAACACCACCGCCGGGCTCCCGCTCCCGGACTGGTGGAGGAACAGTCTCCGATCCCTGACCTGGTAGTGCCGTCCAACTGGCGGCGTCGCCTCGGCCGTTTGACGTTGCATCACTGACTCCCTCACTGTCGGTGCCCACTTGGCGGAGACGAGGGCGCACCTTTCGGGACTGCCACCCATGGCCACGCCGTCAACACGTGCTTTTCCAATTTTAGGAACGGTACCAGATATGGGATCATAGATGCGTGGACACTCTTGATCTGCTCCTGCACCCGGTCCGGCTGCGCATCGTGCACGCCATGTCCGGCGGTCGCACCCGCACCACGTCCGACCTGTGCGCCGGAGTGCCCGACGTTCCCAAGACCACGGTGTACCGACACGTCGGCCTGCTGGCCGAGGCGGGAGTGCTGGAAGTCGTCGACGAGCAGCGCGTGCACGGCGCCGTCGAACGCCACTACCGGCTACGCCGCGAGCGTGCGGGGATCGACGCCGACATGGCCGCGTCGATGTCCCTGGATGAGCACCGTCACGGATTCGCCGCGGCCATGGCCGCCCTGCACGCCGAGTTCAACGCCTACCTCGACCGGGACGGGGCCGACCCGACCGCCGACTCCGTCGGCTACCGGCAGGGCACCATCTGGCTCACCCCGGGCGAGCTCGCCGAGATGATCGACGAGCTGCGCGGCGTCCTAGCCTCCAGGGCGGGCAACAAACCCGCGCCCGACCGCAACCCCCACCTCCTGAGCATGATCCTTTTCCCGACGGAGGAACCACCGCGGCGCAGGGCCGGCCAGCAGGCCGACGACCACCCCTGAGTCCACGCACTGAAAGGTCGATCTGCGTGCGAAGGCGGCGACGTCGACTGCCCCGAGGGACTCATTCTCATTCCGTCGCTGTTCATCACCGACCGGGTGCAGTGCACCACCTCAGACCACTGGACTCCGGCGATCTATTACCCGGCATCCGGGCGGTACCTCTGGGCGGCACCTCCCACTCCGAGATCCCTTGACCGGCTTCTGGGAACGACTCGATCGAGGATCCTGGGCGCGCTCACCACCCCGCTGCAGACGACCGTTGTGGCCAGGCTGGTGAGCGTCACCGTCCCCACGGCCAGCGAACACCTGACGATCCTGCGAGACGCCGGGTTGATCGACACCAGCCGGGCCGGTCGCACGGCCACGCACGAGCTCACCGAAGCTGGATGTGCTCTCCTGGACGCGGCCTCACCGCGACCATGACTGGTCTGGGAGCCGCCGGTCCTCCCTGCCGAACCGGTGCGTCGACAAATCGATGCCCGCACGAATGGTTCGTCATGGATGGCGACGATCTGCTGTTCAACACCGACGCCGACAGCGTCAAGGGCCGCGACCTGGCCAGGGACCCGCGTGTGTCGATCTGCGTGGACGACGATCATCCGCCCTTCGCCTTCGTCACCGTCGAAGGCCGCGCCACCCTGATCGAGTGTGGTCGGGGTCGAACAGGTCGAGTTGCTGGATCGGTCACCGCACACCGCCGGGGCGGTATCCGGCGCGGTGCCCGGCGATGGCCGATTTCGACAAGACACCGATCCGAGCCCCCCAGCAGGATGAACCCATGAACATAGACCTTTCCGCGGTAGCCGCGTTCATGGCCGAGCATGCGCGTGTCCTGGACCGCCGCCGTTTCGAGGTGGTGATGGGCCGAACGGACTCCGCCGCCGTACTGGCCGCCTTGGACGGCTACCGCAACCCCGGTGGCGGCTACGGCTGGGGGCTGGAGCCCGATCTCCGTTCCCCGGAGAGCCAGCCCGGGGCCGCGCTGCACGCCTTCGAGGTATTCGAGGACATCGCGCCGGCCACCGCCCCGCAGGCCGCGGCGTTGTGCGACTGGCTGGAGTCCGTGTCCTTGCCCGATAGGGGCCTGCCGTTCGCGCTGCCCCTGACTGTGGCCGCGGGCACGGCCCCCTGGTGGAAGGGCGCCGACCCCGCGGTGTCGGCGCTGCAGATCACCGCGGTGACGGCGGCCGCCGCCTGGCGTGTCGCCGCCCACGATCCGGCCGTGGCCGCTCACCCCTGGCTGGAGCGGGCCACCCGCTACTGCCTGAGCACGATCGAGGCGATCGACCGGGCACCTTCCGCCCACGTGCTGGCCTTCGCGGTGCGGTTCCTGGACGCGGTGCACGACAGCCGCCCTGAGGCAGCCGATCTCCTGCGGCGCCTCGCCAAGCACCTTCCCGCCGACGGCCGGGTACGCGTCGAGGGCGGCACCGAGGAGGAGAGGCTGTATCCGCTCGACTTCGCCCCTTACCCCGACCGGCCGGCCCGGGACCTTTTCGCCCCTGAGACGATCTCCGCCGATCTCGACCGCCTGGCCGCCCTGCGACAGGACGATGGCGGCTGGATCGTCGACTACGCCACGATCTCGCCTGCGGGCGCCCTGGACTGGCGCGGTCACATCACCGTCCGCGCCGTCGACATCCTCCGGCGGAACGGCAGGATCTGACCCGTAGGCGTCGACGCGGCGCGCCGTGCCACGGCCACCCCTCGCACGTGGGTGGGCGACATCGCCGCCATGGTCAGGCTTCAGCGGCGATGTCCAGAGCCGTTCCGTACAGGCGGGACGCCCGGATCCTGATCACCACGCGCCGGTCCGCGACCAGCTGCTCGAGGAACGCCGCCTCGTGCGCGGGATCCTCGAACCCAGGGGTCAGGGCGAGCAGTTCCCGCCCGACCGCGTCACCGGGCACGGTCGTCACCTCGGATATCTCGGCCTCACCCTCGGCGACGGCGAAGGACCAGACATCCGGGCCGTTCACGTGCAGCGCGGCATGGGGATCGCGTCGCAACTGGCGCACCTTGAGGCGGTCGGCCGTGGAGGAGATCCGCACCACGCGCTCCTCGGGATTCCAGTGGTAGACGACGGTGGACAGATGCGGGTGGCCGCTGCTCCTGACGCTCGCCAGCACTCCGAACCGCTGCTCGCGCAACAGCCGGGACAGTTCGTCCGGTGTGAGAACCCGGGGCGCGGGTCCGGCGCCCGGCTTGTGCTCTACCTCGTCCGTCACAGTCGCGTCCTCGGTCGCGTTCATGAGATGGCCCTTCTGTGGTGGTGGAGGAGGTCAGGCGACCGTGGAGCGGGCCGACGCGTCTTTCCCCGACTCCGGCGTGGGGGCGGGCCGCCGAGCGGGCTGACGCAGTACGGCGAAGGCGACGAGGAAGGCGGCGACGAGCAGTCCGGCACCGACGGTGAAGGCCAGGTGGTAGCCGCCGGTCAGCGCGGCGGCCTGGCTGGCGCCACCCGCGAGCAGGCCGTCCGTACGGGAGGCCGCCAGCGTGGACAACACCGCCACGCCCACGGCCATGCCGATCTGCTGGGTGGTGTTGAACAGTCCCGAGGCGAGCCCGGCGTCGTCGTCCGCCGCACCGGACATCGCCAGGGTCGTCAGCGCCGGGAGGGCGAGTCCGAAACCGGCCGCGAGCAGCATCACCGGGAGGAGGTCGGTGAGGTAGTTCGCGTGCACGGGGACGCGGGCGAGCAGCCCGAGGACTCCGATCAGCAGCACCAGTCCCGCCAGGAGGACGTTCCGCTCGCCGAAGCGGGCGTTGAGCCGGGCGGAGACGCCCAGCGACACCGTGCCGATCATCACCGCCGCCGGGAGCATCGCGAGCCCCGTCCCGGTCGCGCCGTACCCGAGCACCTTCTGCAGGTAGAGGGCGACGAGGATCTGGAACGAGAACAGCGCGGCGACCATCAGGACCTGGACCAGGTTGGCCGCCGAGACGCTGCGCGACCGGAAGATCCGCAGCGGCATGAGCGGGGACCTCGCGGTGGCCTGGCGGACGAGGAACATGGCGAGCAGGACGGCGGCGAGGGCGCCCGTGCCGAGGGTGGGCGCCGAGACCCAGCCGTGCTCCTCGACCTTGACGACCGTGTAGATGCCCACCATCAGACCGGCGGTGACCAGGAAGGCGCCGACGACGTCGGCTCCGGCGGCGAGGCCGATCCCGCGGTCCGCGGGGAGTACGGGTACGGCGACCGCGAGCGCCGCGAGCCCGATCGGCAGGTTGATGAAGAAGATCCAGTGCCAGTCCAGGGCGTCGGTGAGCACGCCGCCGAGCACCTGGCCGATCGAGGCGCCGGCGGCGCCGGTGAAGCTGAACACGGCGATGGCCTTGGCGCGCTCCCTCGGTTCGGTGAAGAGCGTCACCAGAATGCCGAGGCCGACCGCGGAGGCCATCGCGCTGCCCGCCCCTTGCAGGAACCGGGCCGCGATCAGCACGGTGGGGGTGGTGGCCGCCCCCGCCAGCAGCGAGGCCGCGGTGAACACCGCGGTTCCGGCCAGGAACACGCGCTTGCGGCCGATCAGGTCGCCGAGCCGTCCCGCCAGCAGCAACAGGCTGCCGAACGCGATCAGGTAGGCGTTGACGATCCAGCTGAGACCGGCGGGGGAGAAGCCGAGATCACCCTGGATGGCCGGCATCGCCACGGTCACGATGCTGCCGTCGAGGATGGTCATCAACGTACCCGTGGCGATCACCCCGAGAGCGAGCCGCCGCGACCGGGGCGCGGAAGGCGCCGAGGCAGTGGACATGGAGGTCCCTCCTGTCGAATGAGACAACAAGAGAGACCATAGCGGATAGTTTTGTTGCAGACTATCTACATCGGGTCTATTTGCCTCGCTGGCGCGCTCGCCGTACCTGCTGGGGGCTTTCGACGGGGTCGGCCAGGTGGCCGGTGACCAGGCGGTTCAGCGCGCGCAGGAAGACCTCGCGCTCATCGCCGGGAAGCGCCGCCAGCGCCTCGGCGTGCACCCGGTCGACGATCTCCTGGCTCCGCTTCGCCGCGCGCGCGCCCTCCTCGGTGACCGCGATGATCCGGGCGCGCCGGTCCGTGCTGGAGGGGCGGCGCTCGGCGAGGCCGGCCTCCTCCAGGGCGTCGACCGTCACGACCATCGTGGTCTTGTCCATGTCGCCGATCTCGGCGAGCTGGATCTGGGTGCGCTCCTCCTCCAGGGCGTGGACCAGCACGCAGTGCATGCGCGCCGTGAGCCCGATCTCGGCGAGTGCCGCCGACATCCGCGTCCGCAGGACGTGGCCGGTGCGGTCCAGCAGGAAGGACAGGTCCGGTTCGGTACGGGTGGGCGCCATCGCAGTCATGCCCACCAGCATAACGATTTGGTCCGTGGCGGATTATCCAGTAATAGACGTCACCGGCCAGGGTCATTCGTTGATCGCGGCGACGTGGACCTCGGCTGCGGACGCAGTCGCTGGTCGACAGCTTCAAAAGTCGCGATGCGTGGCTGCGCGGTGGTATGGAAGTCGGTGTCGACGAGGGTTACGCGAAGCTGGAAAGGATGCTCACCGATGACACTGTCTGACCACCCGGCCGAGCGACACCGGCAGGTTGCCGGGCTGTTCACCGAACGAGTCCGCGGTACCCGGTCCTGGGACGCGCCATCCCCGGTCGACGGCTGGACCGCCCGCGACGTCGTGCGTCACCTGACCGAATGGTTCCCCGGGTTTCTTGCCTCCGGTGCCGGCATCGAACTGCCCTGCGGGCCGTCGGTGGACGAGAATCCGGTCGCCGCGTGGCAGGTACTGTGCGACGGTGCGCAGGCGGTGCTGGACGATCCGGAGACGGCACACCGGGAACTCACCAACCCACACATCGGCAGCCTGCCTCTGGAGACCGCGATCGACCAGTTCTACACCGCTGACGTGTTCATGCACACCTGGGATCTCTCCAGAGCTACCGGCCAGGACGACCGGCTGGACCCCGGCTTCTGTGCTCGGCTCCTCGCTCAGATGGAGCAGATGGAGCACGTTCTCCGCTCCTCTGGCCAGTTCGGCGCCCGGGTCGAGGTACCCGGCGATGCGGACCCCCAGACCAAACTGCTGGGTCTCATCGGCCGGGACCCGTTCTGGCCGGGGCGGTGAAGAGCAGGGCCGGAAGCCGGTGTCGGTCGTACCGACCGCAGGGCAGCGCGGTGGCTACTCGTACACCACCTCCGTGGACGTGACCGCAGTTCAACGCGCCGTCCGCTCTGAAGCTACGGTCCACGCGGCCGCGATCGACGAATGGCTCCCCCGGCTTTGACACAGCCCTTGGCCTAGGTGCCGGAGCTCTGGTAGTGCCGGAGCTGGCGATCCCAGACGCGATAGGCGAGCGCGAACAGCGCGACCCCCAGCAACGGGCTCCCGTACGCCACGAGCGCGGGCACGTTCAGCGACCCGGTCTTGTCCAGCAGCACGCTCGCCGGCAGGTACGCGACGAACGCCACAGGGAGCACGAACGTCAGCGCCCACTGGGTGACACCGCCGAAGACGCTCATCGGGTACGACCCGAACTTGCTGAACACGTCGTCCAGGAAGCCACGCAGCGCCCGCGTGTCCAGCATCCGCAGTGACAACGACGCCAACGACAGGTGGAACGACGCCTCCACCAGCGCGCCGCCCACGACAGCGGGCACGCAGAAGCCGATCATGGCGAGATTCCAGGGTGGTGCCGCGACGATCAGGAGGACGACCCCGGTGAGCAGGTCCCCGACCTGACCCATGCCCATGCGCTTGGTCATCACCTGGACGAGTGGATTGAGCGGGCGAAGCAGCACCCGGTCCAACTCTCCCTCGCGGACCAGCCACTCCAGGCCGATGAGGCTGCTCAGCGGCAGCATGCAGAGCGCGTGCGCGGTCAGGCGCAGGCCGTACAGGAAGGCGATCTCCCGCAGGCTCCACCCGCCCATGGACGGGAAGGTGTGCATGACGACCCACACGAAGGCGAAGCCGCTGCCCTGATAGACCGCCCCGGTGACGACGCTGATCACCGTGTTGAGCCGGTACTGCAGCGCGCCACGCATCGTGGCACGCTGCAGGACCCAGTACAGGCGAAGGGTGCGCGCTATCTCAGCCACCGTTGATCACCACCCTGCGGTGCGCCCGCCGCCACACCGCCCACAGCAGGACCGCGAGCCCGGCGATCCAGGAGACCTCGACGATCACCGCCTGGACGACCTGCCCGCCCGAGAGGTGGCCCACGTAGATCGCCGCGGGCACGTACCCCATGTATTTGAACGGAAGCGCTTCGGCCAGGACGCCCAGCGCCCCGGGGAAGAAGGACAGCGGGACCATCGTCCCGGCGAAGAACTGGCTGATCAACCGGTAGAGCAGCGAGATCGCCCCCGTCTCCAGCGTCCAGAAGCCGATCACGCAGATGAGCAGCGACATCATGACCGAGATGACGTAACCGAGCGTCAGCGTCGCCGCGTACCCGAGCGGTTGCGTGGTGGGGGTGATCGTGCCCACCAGCAGGACCACGGGTACGGCGGGGGCCAGCATCAGCAGCCCGCCGAGGGTGTGCCCGGCCTGGAAGGCGGCCATCTGCGGCAGGTAGCCGGTCGGCCGGGACAGGTCGAAGAACACCATGCCGGTGCGGATCCTGAAATGGGCGATCAACGGGATGATCGGGTTCGTCGCGAACGCCTGGAGGTTGGCCAGGCTCAGGTAGGCCAGCAGCGCCTCCAGGGTGAGCCCCCGGGCCTGTCCCGCGCCGCCGCCGTACACCGAGGTCCACACCATGCGAAGCAGGAAGACCTGCGCGATCAGCGCCAGCACCGTCATGATCACGTCGCTGCGGTAGGCGAGCTGGAACCGCAGGCCGACGCGGGCCATCCCGGCCAGCGGGCGGATCACCGCGTGCTCTCGGCATAGATCTGCTTGATCACGCTCTCCAGGTCGGGCTCCTCGATGGACAGGTCGCGGATGGTGTTCTCGGCGGCGACGCGGCCGATCAGCTCGGGGACCGACGCACCGCCGGCGATGTCGAAGGTCCGGGTCTCGTCGTCGGCCAGATGGACCACCAGCCGTCGCGGCGGGGCGTAGGCGGAGACGAGGGCGTCGATGCCGCCGTCGTAGAGCACGCGGCCCTTGTCGATGAGGATGATGCGCCGGCACAGCGCTTCCACGTCGGCCAGATCATGGGTGGTCAGCACGACCGTGGTGCGGCCGGCCCTGTTGGTGTCGACGATGAACTCCCGCACCGCCTGCTTGGCCAGGACGTCGAGGCCGACGGTGGGTTCGTCGAGGTACAGGATGGGCGGGTCGTACAGCATCGCCGCCGCCAGGTCGCCGCGCATCCGCTGGCCGAGGCTGAGCTGGCGGACGGGGGTGTCCAGGAAGTCGTCGAGGCCGAGCAGGTCGCACATGCGGCGCAGCGATCCGGTGAAGTGGGCGGCGGGCACGTCGTACAGGGCGCCGACCAGGCGCAGGGACTCGATCAGCGGCAGGTCCCACCACAGCTGGCTGCGCTGGCCGAAGACCACACCGACGGATCTGGCGTTGGCCGATCTGTCCCGCCACGGCACCCTGCCGCCCACCTCGACGAGTCCGCTGGTGGGGGTGAGGATGCCGGTCAGCATCTTCACGGTGGTGGACTTGCCCGCGCCGTTGGGGCCGAGATATCCGACGACCTCGCCCTCGGGGATCTCGAAGCTGACATCGTCGACGGCGACCCGCTCGTCATAACGCCGGGTCACGAGGGTGCGGAGGGCTCCCAGGGGACCGGGGAAGGTTCGGGGGCGGCGGAAGACCTTCGTCAGCGACTCGACCCTGATCATGACGACATCTTTCACGCTGGCGATGCCGAGTGGCAACTATTTTCTGGCGATCGTGATCGCCGCATCTCAGGGGCCGCCGATCCCGGAGGAGTCGCGACGATCGCCCGGGACCCGATCGGTCGCCAGAGGAGATGAGCACGATGCGCGCCGCCGCCGAGGCCACGGCGAGCAACGAGCGCGTGACGGTGTTCGCGACCGCTCCCAGCGACCACGTGCAGGTCCCGACCAAGGACGCCGCCATCGTGGTCGCCGCCATCGCGGATGTCATCACGCGGTCGGCGTGAGGCACTCGCCGGTGAAGCCGATCACCGCGTGGCTGCCGTCGTGTGCCCTCCCGCGGCGGGCATCACGAGAACACCTGTGGGCGAGTTCCCGCGAAGCCCCACCGATCGGAGGTCCTGCTTCGCGCTGCGAAGGATGGCGAAGGATGGCGCCTTGGCGGGCGCTTCCTAACGGAGGCCGGACTTCATCAGGAAGAACGCGCCGATGACCTTCACCAGCGCGATCGTGACGACGACGCAGAAGACGATCAGCGCCGGGCGGTGCTCGAAGTGCTTGCCCTCCTTGAGCGGAGGCCGCTTCGCCACCCGCTCGGCGATGCGCTCTTCGATGGGTTTGCGGTGGAACATGGCATCCAGGCTAGTGTTCCCTCCCGCCGGTCCTCCCTGCAGAGCCTCCCGGGGGCGCCGCAGGAGATCAGGAGGCGTCCCGGGAGATTCGCATCTCCAGGATCTGTCCGGGCCACTCGCCGACCTTGAAAGCGAGGGTCCGGGAGAAACCCATGCGCTCGTAGTACTTCACGAGGTTGCCGTCGTCACCGGCATAGCAGTCGACCCGCAGCACACCCACCCCGCGTCCGGCCGCCTCCTCCCGAGCCCAGCCGAGCAGCGCCGCGCCCACCCCCTGGCCCGCGAACCGCTTGTCGATCACCAACGACTGCACGTACAGCTCGGGCTCGACCGGTGGTGGCACGTACGGCATGGCGGCGCCCACCACGATGCAGCCCGCCGGCTCCCCGCCGACCTCGGCGATCCGCATGCCGCCTTCCTCCGCCTGGCGGCTGACGCTCTCGATCCTTGCCGGGGCGGTGGAGAACGGCTCGCTGCCCCATTGGCCGGTGCGCCCCCGCTCGGTCAGCCAGGCCACCGCGCTGTCGAACATGCCGAGCACCGCCTGGACATCCGCGGGGCCGCCCTTCCGGATCATCATCCGGCGATCCTAACAGCGGCCCGACGAAAGACCGCGATATGCCACATGCCGCCAGAAACCGGCCCAATCAGCCGTTTCTCCCGGCCAGCCGGCCCAGCGGCGTGGAGCCGTACGGGCTGAGCGTGCAGGCCGGCCAGCCGCCCATCTGATGCCGCCTGGGTGTCCCTGGTTCAGGTGACGATCGGACTGCGCCGCTCGATGAGGGCGACATCGCGCCAGACACCGTGGTGACGGCCGACGCGCTCGCGGGTTCCGATCACGCGGAAGCCGGCGCGGGCGTGCAGAGTGAGGCTGGCGGTGTTCTCCGGGAAGATCCCCGACTGGATGGTCCAGATTCCGGCGGCCTCGGTGGAGGCGATCAACGCCCGGAGCAGCGTGAGGCCGACGCCTCGGCCCCGCGCGCCGGGGTGGACGTAGACCGAATGCTCGACCACGCCGGCGTAGGCGCAGCGGTCCGACACCGCCGAGGCGGCGGTCCAGCCCAGCACCCGCCCGTCGCTGTCCAGAGCGACGTGCCGCTGGGCGGGCAGCTTCGCGGCGTCGAACTGCTCCCAGGTCGGGGCGGCGGTCTCGAAGGTCGCCTGGCCTTCGTCGATGCCGAGCTGGTAGATCGCGAGCACCTCATCGGCGTGCTCGCTCGTCATGGCTGCGATGCGCAGGCCGTCAGTGGTCATCGGTGCCCTCTGGGAAGTATCTCGGCGATGAGGCCGCGAACGCACTTGTCGATCATGTCATACGGATCGGATGGACGGCCTCCACACCCTGGCCTGCGGGTTCGTCGAGTCGGTCATGCCGTCGCCGCCATGCGCGGGGCCAGGATCGCCGACAGCCGCTCCAGCGAGGCGGGGTTGATCCAGTAGTGGACCCAGGTGCCGCGCCGCTCGCAGTCGACGAGACCGGCAGTGCTTGTTTTGACATACATCTAACTTGACAGATTTCTAAGCAGGCTGCAATCTGGCGGCGAAGTGCCGGTTGGACGTTCATCTAAACAGCGGTTCGGGTGGTGGATCGCCACCACCTACGTCCGAGGAGGATCACATGTCCCGTGTCCAGCTCGCCCTGCGTGTCGCCGACCTGGAAGGCTCGATCGCCTTCTATTCCAAACTGTTCGGCACCGAGCCGGCCAAGCGCCGGGAGGGGTACGCCAATTTCGCCATCGCCGAGCCGCCGCTCAAGCTCGTCCTGATCGAGGGGGAGGCCGGGCAGGAGACCCGCCTGGACCACCTCGGCGTCGAGGTCTCCTCCACCGACGAGGTCACCGCCGCCACCGACCGGCTGAAGGAGGCGGGCCTGGCCACCTTCGAGGAGAACGACACCTCCTGCTGCTACGCGCTGCAGGACAAGGTGTGGGTGCACGGCCCCGGCCGCGAGCCGTGGGAGGTGTATGTGGTCAAGGCCGACGCGGACACCCTCGGCAAGTCCGCCACGGCCGGCGACCCGTCGGCCCCCTGCGCCGGCGGCGGCTCCGACGCCGAGGAGGCCCAGCCGACCACTGCGACGACCGGCGGCTGCTGCTGACGGTCCCGCATCACTCCTTGCCCCGCGGCCGCGCGGATGTCAGGCGAGCGTCAGCTGGCGGGCGGGGGAGCGGCGGCGGCGCCAGCGGCGGCTGTCGCGGCCGATGCCGTATGCCTCGGCCAGGCTCCTGACCTGAGCGGTGATGCGCATCCGATAGTCGGCGTCGGCGGTGGGGCTCCTGCCGTACAGGGCCTGGTAGCGCGGGACGAGCCCGGGATGCTCGCGCTCCAGCCACGCGAGGTACCACTCGCGGGCGCCCGTGGGCAGTCGCAGCACGATGGGCGTCACCCTCACCGCCCCCGCCTCGGCCGCCCTGCGCACGGTGGAGCGCAGATGGTCGGGGGAGTCGGTGATCAGCGGGAGGATCGGCGCCATCAGTACCTCGCAGGGGATGCCCGCGTCGTTCAGCTCGGCGCACACCTCCAGGCGGCGCTGCGGGGTCGCGGCTCCCGGCTCGACCGATCGGCGTACCCGGTCGTCGACGAACCCGACCGAGACCCCCGCGCGAACCGGGGCGACCTTCGCCGCCTCGCGCAGCAGATCGAGATCGCGCAGGATGAGCGGACTCTTCGTCAGCACGGTGAACGGGTTTCCCACGTCCGCGAGCGCCCGCACGATGGACGGCATCAGGCGGTAGATCTCCTCCACCGGCTGGTAGCAGTCACCCGCCAGGCCGAGCGCGACCGGCGCGCCCTCCCATCTCGGCGCGGCCAGCTCGCGGCGCAGCCGGTCGGCCAGGCCGGTCTTCACCACGATCGTCGAGGCGAACCCGGCGCCCGCGTCGAGGCCGAGCTGACGGTGGCCGCGCCGGGCCGCGCAGTAGGCGCAGGCGCCCTCACACCCCCGGTAGGGGCTCACACTCCACTGGAACGGCAACTCCGCCGTCTCGGACACCCGCTCGACGGCGCTGCGCGCCCGCACCTCGTGGCAGGTGACGCCGTCGAAGGTCCGGGTGACCGCCTGCCGTTCGATCCGGGGTCGCTCGATCACCGGGGGCGCGGCGTCGAGAAGCGACTCCTGCACGGCATGCATGACGTTCAGTAGAACACGCATTCGACCGGCACGCCAAGGGAATCGACATACTCGGGTGCGCCGCCGTCGCTCTTCACGTCGCTCTTCACGTCGCTCTCCGCGTCGCTCTCCGCGGGCCTCGATCCGGCCACCGGCGCCCGTCCTGGCCGCCGAAGTCAGCGGCGCCGCACCGGCGCTGTCTCCGGCTCGGCGGTATCCCGTTCGAGCATCTGCGGGGTGATTTCCCGTGCGGTGTCCTCCGGCGCCTCGGGCTGCGGCGTTCGGGTTCGTTCCGCCCAGCGGACGGCCGGGCCCATCGCCACGCCGGCCAGCAGGAAGACACCGCCGAGCAGCAGCCATCCCGCCGCACCCCAGCCCATGATCAGCGTGGTCAGGAGCAGCGGGCCCAGCATTCGCGCGATCGCCACGCCGCTGCCGAAGAAGCCCTGGTACTGGCCCTGCTTGTCCGAGGGCGCCAGGTCGAAGCCGATCTCCCAGGCACCCGCCGACAGCGTCATCTCGCCGATCACCTGCAGGACGGCCCCCGCGAGCAGTACGGCTCCCGCCACCCAGGCCGAGGTCCCGGCGGCCGACAGCGCGAAGACCGCACACGCGGCGAGCATGACCACGCCGGAGTGCCGTACGAGCCGGGAGGCGGTGCGCAGCCCGGTCACCCGGCGGGCGACGCGTACCTGGAACAGCACGACGCTCACCGTGTTGACGACCAGCAGAGCCGACACCGTCCAGTGCGGGGCGGCGGTGTGCGAAACGATCCACAGTGGCAGAACCAGGCTGAGCAGCGGCATGTACAACAGCATGATCATGTTGAGGAACGCGACCAGCGCGTACGGCCGGTCCCGGAGCACGGCGAACCTCGGGCCTCCGGCGGCGACGGCCGGGGCAACCGGGGCGGCCGAATCCGACGGTGCATCGGATGGCCCGGCGTTCTGGTCGACAGACGGCGGGAGAGACGGCGCGGTGGAGGGCGGCGACGACGGAACAGCGGTCGGCACCACCGGCAGGCGACGCAGCACAAGAGCGGTCACGAGGAAGCTGGCCGCGTCCATGACGAACATCGCGAGATATGCTGTGCGGTCGTCGAGTTGCAGGGCCACCCCGCCGAGCGCCGCACCGATCGCCAGGCCGCCGTTGGCCGTCGACTGGAGATACGCCCGCGTCTCGGAGCGCCGCCTGCGATCCACCAGCCCGGCGAGCAGCGCCTGCCTGGCGGCGGCGAGACCGCACTGGCAGCTCGCGTAGAAACAGGCCGCCACCGTGAACGCCCATGGAGACCGGACGAGGAGGAACGATCCGACGGCCACGGCGGTCGCGGCCGCCAGCAGGATCGCCGTGCCCCGAGGTCCGCGGCGGTCGGCGAGATGCCCGAGCGGGACTCCGGCCATGGAGCCGACGGCCCAGCCGAGGGTCAGACCGAAGCCGACCTGGGCCGGAGACAGCCCCACGATCCGGGTGAAGAACAACGCCGAGCACACGATGAACGCGCCGTCGCCGACCGAGCCGGCGAGTTGCGCCTGAGCGAGTACGCGCGGCGGTCCCTGCGGTGGGAGGATCCGGCGGAACATCGGTCGCCCCGCGGCGTCAGCCGACGACCGGTCGGACGCGGGCCCGCTTCAACTCGGAGAAGCCCTCGGTCCCCGCGGTGAGGAGCACGCCGTCCCAGAGCCGCCCGGCCGCCTCGCCCCGGGGAGTGGGGGTCACGACCGGCCCGAAGAACGCGATCCTGCGGCCGTCCGGTCCGGGGACGTGGATCGTCGGCGTGCCGAGATCCTCACCGACCGGGTCCAGTCCCGCGCGGTGGCCGGCCCGCAGCGCCTCGTCGTACTCCGTGCCGTCCGCGGCGTCGGCGAGCGTGGTGGACAGTCCGACCTCGGCCAGCGCGGCGACGTACAGCTCGCGGCCGATGGGTGCCTTGTCCAGGTGGATCCGGGTTCCGAGCGCGGTGTAGAGGTCACGCAGCACCTCGGTGCCGTACTTCTGCTCGGCCGCGACGGCGACCCGTACCGGGCCCCAGGCGTCGCGGAGCCATTCCCGGTACCACTCCTCCAGGTCGTCGCGGCCGTCGTTCAGCATCGCCAGGCTCATGACGTGGAAGCGCACCCGCACGTCCCGCACCCGCTCGACCTCGAGCAGCCAGCGTGACGCGATCCAGGCCCACGGGCATTTCGGGTCGAACCACATGTCGGCGGTCGTCACGTCACCTTCTCCTCTTGCACTTTTCCATGATCGTTCTGTCGCGTTCCGGCATGCTCCGCCGTACGTCGCGGCAAGGCGTACTTCGCCGGCAAGGCGTACGTCGCACAAGGCGGCAGAGCCCGCCGACACCAACGTAGGAGCCGGTTTGGCCCAATGGCAGAGCCAATATCGAGCAATCTGATTGGGCCGAATAAGGTGTGTGCGGTGGACTTCCATGTGAGCCTCGCGGGCCGTGGCGATCTCTCCGCCCGCATATACCGGCAACTGGTCGACGCCATACTCGACGGCCGGCTACGCGCCGGGGAGCGGCTGCCTCCGACGCGTGAGCTGGCCCGGCGGCTGGAGGTGTCGCGCAACACGGTGGCCCTGGCGTACGAACGGCTGTCCGCCGAGGGCTTCCTCGAAGGCCGCGCCGGCGCGGGGACCTTCGTCACCACCAGGCCGATGCCCATCAGGACGGCGGCTGCCGGGTCGCCGGCCACCGGCAGGTCCGGCCGTCCACGGGAAGACCGGTCGGAGGGAGACGGCGGTGCCGGGCCGCGTCGCCTGTGGCGGGAGATCACCCTCCCCTTCCGCTCCGAAGAGGCGCCCGAGCCCGCGTACGACTTCCGGCTGGGGGCGCCCGACCCGGAGCTGTTCCCGCTGGCGACGTGGCGACGGCTGGTGGCTCGCGAACTGCGGCCCTCCGCCATACGCGCGGGCACCTACGGCGACCCCGCCGGGCACGCCGGACTGCGCGCGGCGATCACCCGCTATGTCGGGATCTCCCGTTCGGTGCGCGCGGAGCCCGACGACGTGCTCGTCACCCAGGGGGCGCAGCAGGCCCTCGACCTCATCGGCCGGGTGCTGATCGAGCCCGGAGACCACGTGGCCGTCGAGGAGCCCGGCTATCCACCGGCCCGGCTGCTGTTCCGGTCCCTGGGCGCACGGGTGACCGGGGTGCCGGTCGATTCCGAGGGGCTGGACGTCGCCGCCATCCCGCCCGCCGTCCGGCTGGTCTACGTGACGCCGTCGCACCAGTTCCCGCTGGGTGCGCCGATGTCGCTCGAACGCCGTACCGCGTTGCTCGCGTGGGCGCGGCGGCGTGGCGGGACAGTGATCGAGGACGACTATGACAGCGAGTTCCGGTTCGGAGGCCGGCCGCTCGAACCGCTGCAGAGCCTCGACCGCGACGGCCGGGTCATCTACGTCGGGTCCTTCTCCAAGACGCTCCTGCCGATGCTGCGCGTCGGATTCCTGATCGCCCCGGCCTCGCTCAGGGCCGCGCTGCGGAGCGCCAAGCGGCTCACCGACTGGCACGGCGACGTCATCACCCAGGCGGCGCTGGCCCGGTTCATCGACGAGGGCCTGCTTGGCCGGCAGATCCGCAAGGCCACCCGCGAGTACGCGGCGCGCCGTGAACTGATCATCACGACGCTCCTGCGCGACTTCGCGGGCCTGCTCCGACCGGTGCCGTCGGCGGCGGGCCTGCACCTGTGCGCCAGGCTCGTTCCCGGGTCGGGGACAGAGCGAGTCACGGAAGGCACAGCGGGACGCGCGGACCAGAGCGCGGGCACGGGCGTGGGCGTAAGCGCGGACAACGACGTGGACATCGACGTGGACATCGACGCCGCCCTCACGCGCGCGAGGGCGGCGGGCGTCGCCGTGGAGAGCCTCGCGACCTACTACGGGGAGGCTCCCGCCCAGCAGGGACTCGTGCTCGGATACGGCCGGATCAAGACGGAAAGGATCGAGGAGGGCCTGCGCCGGCTGGCGGCGAGCTTCCGCCCCTCCTGACCGCCGCTGTTTTGACCTTGACGCTGCGTCAACTTCTAGCATCGAGGCCATGTCGATCACTGTTCTTGACACCTACTCCGCCATGAGGCGGATCCTGCTGGCCCCGGTCGCGGACCGCGTTGACCTGCTGCGTTCGATGCTGGAGGCCAACAAGGGTATGTACCGCTACCACCCAGGCGAGCTCGACCTGGTAGCCGTACACCTCCAATCGTCCGGGTTCCCCATCGACCGCGACGAGGAACGTTGCCTGGCGGCGCTCGAAACCCTGGCAGCGGCCGGGGCCTGGGAGCGGATGCAACGCGCGCTCGACCACGCTCTCACCGTACTGCTGGAGGCGACACCGGGGCTGGAGGCCCCGGACATCACCGTGCTGTTCGTCCTCGGCGATCCGGGTGACGAACACTTCATGGGTCCCTGCAAAGGATTGACCGGGTTCGGCGGCATCTCGGGCAACATCGCCATCACGTTCTGGCCCTTCCCCGAGAACGTGGAGCGGCTGGAGGCCACCGCCGTGCACGAACTCCATCACAACCTGCGGTGGAGTCCGGGCGGGGTGGTGTGGGACCCGATGACCGTCACGGTCGGCGAGCACATCGTCGGCGAGGGCCTGGCCGACGCCTTCGCCCGCCAGCTCTACGGCGACGAGTTCGGCCCCGCCCGCATCGGTGTGCCGCACCTGCACGACGACGAGGTCTTCGCCAAAGTGCTCACCGGGCTCGATGTGACAGGCATGCAGAACTTCACCGCCTGGGTGCACGGCGACCCAGGCGCGGAGCACCTCGGCGTCACCCCGGTGGGACTGCCGATGGGCGCGGGGTACGCCGCGGGCAACCGGCTGGTCGACACCTACCTGGCGGAGACCGGGCAGACGGCGGCCCAAGCCCTGCACGCCGACGCCTCGGAGATCATCGCAACCACTCTCCGCCGCGGGTGACACTGGAACGATGGAGTGGACGATCCAGGAACTCGCGGCGAGAGCCGGCATCACCAGCCGGACCCTGCGTCACTACGACCGGGTCGGGCTCCTGGCCCCGTCCCGGGTCGGCGCGAACGGGTACCGCTACTACGACCCCACGGCGGTCGCCCGGCTCCAGCGGATCCTGCTCATGCGCCGGCTCGGCATGGGCTTGCCGGCCATCGCCGAGGTCCTGGCCGACGAGGTCGACGCGCTCGACGGGCTCCGCGCCCACATCGCCGCGTTGGAAGAGGAACGGGACCGCATCGAACGGCAGGTCCGGTCTGTGCGTCACACGCTCGAGGCGCTGCAGGCGGGGGTGGAACCGCGGATGGACGTCATGTTGGCGGGGTTCAACGACCGCTACAAGGACGAGGTGATCTCACGTTGGGGCGAGCACGCGTTCCAGGTGAGCAACGACTGGTGGCACGGCAAGAGCCTCGACCAGCAGCGGGCCTGGAAGCAGGACACCGAGGACCTCGTCGCCGCATGGGTCGCCGCAGTGAAGGCCGGAGCTTCGCCGACATCGGAACACGCTCAGTCGCTGGCCGCCCGGCACGTCCGGTGGCTGAGTCAGATCCCGGGCACCCCCACCGCCGAGGGCGACCGGGAGCGCTCGATCGAGATGGTGAACGGCATCGGGGACATGTTCGTCGACGACCCCCGCTTCGCCGCCATGTACGACGACGCCGCGGGGGCGACGTTCGTCCGCGACGCCCTGCACGCGTACGCGCGGACCCGGATGTAGCAGAGGTTCCGGTCCCGCTCGGGCGCAGGCCAGGGTCGCCGTGGCAGGCACTGCCGCGGTGGCGGCCGCCGAGGCCGGTCCGGCCATGTAGTCCACTGCGGCCTTGGGCAGCTCCCCGACCTGCCGGGGAAGCGGGCCTCCAACTCGAAGAACTTCAGCATCGAACCGCGACCGTGATCTATCACAGAACTGCTTGGCGGCTGGGAACACATTCGGGAGAAGACCCCGGGTTCGTGGCAGTGGCCCCGCTCTGGACGAGCCGGTAGGAGTCGGTCAGGGAGTCCAGACCATCGCCTGCTGGTGAAGTCGCGCGCCACCGTGCCTCAGGCCAGGGACCAGCGGCGTCGGACCATGTTTGGCAAAGCCCACGCGTTCGAAGAACCGCACCGCACGGGCGTTCTCGACCAAGGTCTGCAGATGGCATCCGGGCGATCCGGTGTCCCTGAGCCGATCGAGCCATCGGTTCATCAACCCGTCGGCGGCGCCGGTTCCCCGCGCCGGCGACGCCATGTTGATATGCAGGTGCGCCGGCCACCGGGCATCCTCGAAATCTCGCGCGGTGGGTTGCCGCCGGAGCGAGGCCCACGCCATGTCGGCCATGCCGCGGGCGAAGAAGACCGCGGGTCCGGGCAGGAAGATCAGCCGGTACTTCCTGATGGCGTCTTCCATGCGCTCGCTCTCGCTGGGAAAGGTCGCGCTGTCGAGACACCCCGCCAGGTAGCCGACCAAAGCCCCATCGACCACGGCGACGAACAACGAGTCCGGTTCCAGGTCCATGTACGGCTCCAGATACATGGCCGCCTCGGACTCCGCGTGCCCCCACAACGAAGCGGTCGCAGCGCCCTCACCTGCGCGGCTGAACAGCGCGCGCAACTCGGCGCGATCACTTTCCACAAAAGTACGGATCTCCATCACGCCCGATGCGCTCCTCGGCATCTCGACTCGGTGAGGCCGCGGGCATGGTGCTCGGCCGCATAAACCGCGTATCTCATACTGTATATTCCATACACAGTTATTACGCTATATCACGTACACAGTTCTTGAACACAGGAGGAGCCCGATGGCGGAGCTGCCGCCCGTCGTGGCCCGGATGTGGGGGCGCGAACCCGCCTCGCGCCGGGGGCCCCGGCCACGCCTGGACCTGGAGACGATCACGACGGCCGCCATCGAGATCGCCGACGCCGAAGGTCTGGCCGGGGTCTCGATGAGCAGCGTCGCCGCCCAGGTGGGCGTCGCGCCGATGGCGCTGTACCGATACGTCGGCAGCAAGGACGAGTTGCTGACCGCCATGGCCGACAGCGCCGTCCCCCCGCCGCCCGAACGCGGAACCCTGACCTGGCGCGACTACCTCGCCACGTGGACCAGAGCCAACCGCGACTTCCTGCTGTCCCGCCCATGGCTGCTGTCCGTCCAGGCCCTCACCCCGCCCATGGGCCCGCGGCGGCTGTACTGGCTCGACCGTGCCCTGGACGCGTTGGGCGACACCACGCTCGAGGACGGCGAGAAGTTCAACGCGGCGACCGCGCTCACCGGCTACGCGCTGACCGACGCCACGCTCGTGCACACGATGAACGCCGCCGGCCAGAAGCCTGACGCCACCGGGATCACGGGGGCCGCCGACTACGGCGAAGTACTCGCCGAGGTGCTCGACCCCCAGACGTACCCGGCCCTGTCGGCCATGATGCGCTCCGGGCTGCTCAGGGAATCCGAAGGCTGGACGGAGGACGCCGACTTCCTGTTCGGCCTCAACCTCCTGCTCGACGGCATCGAGGCGCTGATCGCCCGGCGCGCATCTCAGCCGGGTGGGTGAGCATGCCCTGCAATTCGACCTCGCTCACCTGGGCGTGCCTCGGTCCCGGATTCCGCCGTGATCGCGTGGGCGGCGCGGTAGCGGCTGGGCGGCAGGCCGTACCGGCCGGTGAACGCCTCGCGGAGCGTCTCGGCCGAGCCGAACCCGCACCGGCGGGCGACCACGGGCAACGGCAGCGCGGTGGAGGCCAGCAGGTGGGCGGCCGCCTCCGTCCTGACCCGCCGGACGAACCTCGCCGGGCTCTCGCCGATGTGCGCGCCGAACAGCCGGGCGAGATGGCGTTCGCTCACCCCGGCGAGCGTCGCCAGCGTCGCGGCGTCGAGATCGCCGTCCAGATGGGAGCCGACGTGATCGACGATCCGGCGCACGACCGCGTGCTCGGGGGAGGGCGGCGCGACGAACATGCTCACCTGCGCCTGGTTGCCCGGCCGTTGCAGGTAGGTCACCAGGCCCCGGGCGACGTCCCTGGCCAGCGTGGGGCCGTGGTCCTCGCCGATGAAGGCGAGCGTCAGGTCGAGCGCGCTCGTCACCCCGGCCGCCGTGGACACCCGGCCGTCGCGGATGTAGATCGGTGCCGGATCCACGGTCACCTCCGGGTGCAGCGACGCGAGCTTGCGCGCGTACGCCCAGTGGGTGGTGGCCCTGCGCCCGGCGAGCAGGCCGGCGGCGGCCAGCACGCTCGCCCCCGTACACACCGAGGCGACCCGGCGGCTCTCCCCGGCCAGCCGCCGTACGTGGGCGACCAGCCGCCGGTCCTCGGCCGCGGCCTCGTGCCCGTCCCCGCCCGACACGACGAGCGTGTCGATGGGGCCCGTCAGGCGCTCCAGCCGTTCCTGTCCCTGGAGGACGAGCCCGCTTCCGCAGGTGATCGCCCGGCCGCCCGGCGTCGCCAGACCGATCCGGTACGGCGGCTGCCCGCCGAGCCGGTTGGCGACGTGCAGCGGGGTCGTCACTCCCGCGATGTCCATGAGTTCGGCGTCGTCGTAGCCGACCACGACCACCCGCCGTTCGATCACCGCTCGGCCTCCTCTGGTTACGCCTGTACGCGTACTGGCGCGGGGTGCGTCTGCTCGGTGCCGCTTCGCACCGTTGCGCGCCCTTCCCGTCCCGACCCGTTCTGACCCGTTCTGACCTGTCCCGCCCATCCTGGCTCGCCGGGGGCGTCGGCGTTCCCCCGGCCACTCCGTAGGCGTACGGGATGGGTCCGTCAGACAGGGATCCCCGGATTCCGGACACACGGCGACGCTCGGGTTGAGGCGCCGATGGCGCCGGTGTGAGCGTGGCGGCATGACGAAGACCATCGCTTTCGTGCTCTATCCCGGCCTGACCGTGCTCGACGTCGTCGGCCCGCTCCAGGTCGTCACCGGCCTCTCCCAACTCGACCCGCGGTACCGGGTGGTGGTGCTCGCGGAGGGCACCGCTCCGCTGCCGAGCGACACCCCGCTCGGCCTGGTGGCGAGCCACACCTTCGACGAGATCCCGGAACCGGATGTGCTCATCGTCCCCGGCGGCATGGAGGGGACGATGGCCGCGCTCGCCGACGACACGTTCCTGGAGCGGATCCGGCGCGCGGCGGCGGGCGCCGACCTCGTCGGCTCGGTGTGCACGGGCTCACTGTTGCTCGGGGCGGCGGGGCTGCTCGAGGGGCGCCGGGCCACCGGCCATTGGTCGATGCGGCATCTGCTGGAACGCTTCGGCGCCGTCCCGGTCGCCGAGCGCTGGGTGGAGGACGGGCGGATCATCACCGCCGCGGGCGTGGCCGCCGGGATCGACATGGCCCTCGCCCTGGTGGAACGGCTGGCGGGGGAGGAGACGGCCAGAATGGTCCAGCTCTGGATCGAGTACGACCCGCAGCCGCCGCTCGGGGGGATCGACTGGGACGGCGTGGACATTCCGTCCTACCGCCCGATCGTGGACGGCCTGCTCGCGACCACGCTGGCCGACCACCCCGAGTTGTTGGGACGACTGACGGCCTGATCTCGGGGTCCTTCCGAACCTGCCGTCGAACCGTTGCCGAACGGCCGATGAACAGCGGGCACGGCCACCCGTCTGCCACTCAGCTACCCCGATAAATAGGGATATGTCCGTTAAAGTTGGACAAGCGTACCGCTTTTAACGGAGGTTCCCCCATGGCCTGGCTCCTGCTCGCCGCCGCGATCGCCTCGGAGGTCGTCGCGACCACCGCCCTGAAGTTCAGCGACGGGCTCAGCCACAAGGGCTGGTCCGCCCTGATGATCGTCGGATACATCGCGTCGTTCGTGCTACTGGCCAAGGCCCTGAAACTGCAGATGCCGCTCGGCGTCGCGTACGCGGTGTGGTCCGGCGTCGGCACCGCCGTGATCGCCCTGATCGGGATGGCCTTCATGGGCGAGAGCATGAATCTGGCGAAGATGGGCGGAATCCTGCTCATCATCGGTGGTGTCGTGTTGCTCAACCTTTCGGGTGCCCATTGAGAGGCCGGGCCCCGCGCGAGAACGGCGAGAAGCCGGAACGCAAGCCCCAGGAGAGGGCGGTGCGCCGCAAGGAGGCGCTGCTCGACGCGGCCGTCGCCCTTCTCGGCGAGGGCGGGTTCACTGCGGTCACCCACCGGGCGGTCGCCGAGCGGGCGGGCGTGCCGCCCGCGGCGACCACCTACTACTTCTCCTCGCGGGACGAGCTGGTGGCCCGAGCATTCGCCCTGCTCGTCGAACGTGACCTGAGGCTGATGCGGACCTCTCTCACCCGACCCGGGCCGGACTCTCTTGTCGAGCTGGCCCAGGTGCTCCTCAAGACGTACGCCGCGGATCGCGGCCACCAACTCGGGCTCTGGGAGCTGTACCTGCAGGCGGGCCGCGAACCCGCCCTGCAGCACATCGCCCGGACCTGGACCGACGGGTGGCACGACATCGTACGGACGCTGCTCGAACAGGCCGGCCGCCCCTGCGGCGAGGCCGAGGTCCGCTTCGTCGCGACGCTGGTGTCGGGCCTCTGGCTGGAGCACATCGTCGAGGCCCGGCCCGGATCCCTGGAGCACGCCGGAGACATGGTCACCCGCGCGCTGCGCGCGATCGCCGCGTGAAGTCCCGATGAGGCACGCCGTCGGGGCCTGGCGGCGGGCGGACCCTTTCCCGTCGCGTCCGCCAGGCGAGGTTCCGTCGCGTCGTTCATTGCCCCACTTCCAGGTCAGGAATCCGGTTCGAGCACTGTGGACGCCGCGCGGCGGCGCGGCAGACAGAGCTGGGCGGACAGCAGCCCGGCCACGCCGACCAGGGCCCACAGCGCCCATGGGCCGATCGCGTACACGGCGCCGCCGATGAGCGGTCCGGCGCCCGTACCGGTCGTGTACGCGACGCCGTGCAACCCCTGGTAACGCCCGACCATCCGCGGCGGAGCCAGACTTCCCAGGTATGCCTGCGAGATGGAGCTGGTCATCATCTCGCCGAGCGTCCACACCAGCACCGTCGCCGCCAGCGGGACCATGCCGGTCATGAACCCGGTCAGCGCGAGACCGACCCCGGTGATCAGGTTGCCGACGGCCAGTACGTACTCCGGCCGGTACCGGGAGACCACACCGGTGATGGGCAGCTCAAGGACCAACACCAGCAGACCGTTGAGCCCGATGAGGAGACCGAAGTCGCGCTCGCTCAGACCCACGTCGCTGACGTGCAGGGGCAGGCCGACGGTGGACTGGATGTAGACGAACTCGGCGAACACGGTCATCAGCAGGAAGCGCACCAGTGTGCGGTCGGCGAGCAGCTGCCGGTACCCCACCGCCCGGTCCGCCTGTGTGCCCGCGTCGTCCTGGTCGGACCGCTCCTTGGGCGCATCCCGCAGCAGCACCCCCACGACCACGCCGAACAGCAGGCACGCGACGGCATTGCCCAGGAAGAGCCCCACGAAGGAGGAGCTGGCCAGCACACCGCCGATGACGCCGCCCAGGGCAGCGCCCACGTTCATCGCGAACCGGAACACCCCGAAGGCGGCGAGCCGTTGCCGGTTGGTCGCCGCCACGGAATCGAGCAGCACCGCGGCCGCGGCCGGCCGGTAGATCTGCGACGTCACCCCGGTGAGACCGACCACCGCGACGATGATCGGCAACGGTCCGAGGGACGGCACGATCGCCGTCAGCCCGGAGGTGGTCACGGCGGACAGCACGATGGTCCATCGCCGGCCGATCCTGTCGGCGAGGTGGCCACCGACGGCGTTGCCGAGCACTTTGCCCACACCGGACACGCCCAGCACCAACCCCGCGGCACCGGCGGAATAGCCGCGCTCGGTCAGGTACAGCACGATGAACACGGGCAGGAAGTTTCCGACCTGGTTGACCAGGATGCCGAGACTGATGATCCACACCCGGCCGGGCAGACCGCGCAGCGCGTCGCGGAACCGCGGCTCGTCGACGCCCGACCGGGTCGGCAGCGCGGTGCTCACGCGACCGGCTCCGTGCACACGTGTATCGCCGCGGCCAGCCGCCTGCCGTTGGCGATCGCTTCGGCGGCGGTGGCGCCGCGGGCGATGACGTGACCGACCTTGTCCTCGTTCCAGGTCAGCGGTGGCACCTCGGCCCCCGGCTCCACCTCCAACTGGAGGTCGACGAACGCCGGGTCCGCGCGCACGGCGTCGACGCCGGTCACCTCCACGACCCGTCCGGGCTCCGGTGTGAGGAACCGGACGGCCGCTCCGCCCCGGGGCTCGGGCGACGTTGTGAGCGGCTCCACCATGCCGAACCCGGCGCCCAGCGCGTAGCGCTGCATGTCGACGCCGTAGACGATCTCGGTCAGTTCGTTGATCCGGTCACCGCCGACGCGGTTGTGTGACTCGACGATCCGCGGGCCGCGCGAGGTCAGCTTGACCTCGGTGTGCGCTGGACCGTTGCGCAGCCCCACCGCGTCGAGGAAGTCCGTCACCAACCGCGTGACCTCGCGCAGCGTCTCGGCCGAGCAGCCGCTGGGCTGCGAATGTCCGAGCTCGACGAAACCGGGGCCGCCGCACTCCTTGTCGGTCACCGCGACGACCACATGCCGGCCGTCGAAGGTCAGGGTCTCCACGCTGATCTCCGGGCCGTCCAGGAACTCCTCCATGAGGAACTCGTCGAAGGAATCAGCGTAGGCCAGGTCGCCGGCGGCCCAATGCCCGTCGTCAAGGGACCGGAACCGTTCGGCGACGACCTCCACGTCAGCTTGGTCGCGGATGCAGAACACTCCCAGGCTGCCCGATTCACGGATCGGCTTGACGATGATCGGGAGCCCGTGCGCCTCAGCGAACTCCCGAACGTCCCGCGTGGAACGGCCCACCGCGGAGGCCACCGGGCTGATGCCCCTCGCGGCCAGATGCCGGCGCATCCGCCACTTGTCCAGCAGCAGTTCCACGGTGGCGACGGAATCACCGCCGAGGCCGAGCGCCTCGTTGATCCGCGCCGTCGGCAGCAGCCCGAGCTCGAACAGCGACACGGCTGCCTGGAACGGGTACGCCTCGTGCAACGCCTGGACCAGTGGCAGGAGCCGGTCGATGTCCCCGTAGTCGAGCAGCAACGCCTGATCGACGTAGGGCCAGTGGCCGCGCTCGTACTTGTCCGGGAACTGGGCGTGAACCACGTCCAGGCCGAGCTCCCGGGCCTTGCGCACATGCGTGAGGTCGCCGCCGATGACCAGGACGCGAGGCCGTCCGGTGGCGACCGCCGAGGATCGTCGGCCGGTGGGTACGACATCGTCGAACAAGGTGGCTCCCTCTCTCACGTTTCCTTCCGGCGGCGCGCCGACCACGACGGGGACGTCGAACCGGAACTCGTCCGACAGCTTCACCAGGCATGAGGCCACAGCGACTGGCCACGGCGTCCGTGCCGCCGGATCGCGCATCAGGCTAGGACGTATTCCGGACGATCTGCTTCCGGTATAGCAAGCGACCACTTAATCTGCTCGTGTGCCGACCGATCTCAGCCCCACCGCACGGGCTCTGCGCACCATGGAAATCCTCCAGACCCGCCCCGGCACGACGGCGGACGAGCTCGCCGCGTCGCTGGGTGTCACGGAGCGGGCCGCGCGCCGGTACATCGGGATCCTCCGGGAGGCGGGCATCCCGGTCGAGTCGACCCGAGGCCCGTACGGCGGGTACCGGCTGGGACGCGGGACGAGGCTGCCACCGGTGGTCTTCACGGAACCGGAGGCGCTGGCGCTGGTCATGGTGGTGCTCGACGACGCCGACGAGCTCGTGGGAAGCGCGCTGAGCAAGGTCATCCGAGCGCTGCCGGAGAGGGTCGGCCGGCAGGCGGCGACGCTGCGCGACCATGCGTCGGCCGCGCCCGACCCGTACTCGGCTCGGCCTGATCCGGCCATCACCAGCGCACTGGTCACGGCGTCCGCGGACCGACGGAGCGTGCGGATGGCGTATCGGAGCGAATCGGGGAAGGAGTCGGAGAAAGAGGTGGATCCCTGGGCCGTGGTCGTCCGCCACGGGCGCTGGTACCTCTTGTGCCGCTCGCATCGCTCGGACGCGATCCGCACGTACCGGGTCGACCGGATCGGCGCGGTCCATCAGACGACCGGCGTGTTCGAACCGCCCGACGACCTCGACCCGGTGGCGGCGCTGGAGGAGAACCTGGGCACGGGCCGGGAGTACCTCACCCGCGTGGTGTTCGACGCCGCCCTGCCCGAGGTGGCGCGGTGGGTCAGTCCCCCCATGGGACGGCTGGAGGCGTCGGGCGACGGGTGCGTGCTGACCGGCAGTACGAGCGACCCGGAGTGGTATGCGCAGGAGTGGCTGGCGAGGATGCCGTTCGGGTTTCGCGCCGAAGGCGGGCCGGAACTCCGGGCGGCGGTGACGGCGATGGCGGCGCGCTTCACGGCGGCGGTGGAGCCCTAGAAGATCAATGCAGATCTTGGTCCAGGCCTGTCGTGCATGGGCCGGTGCCCTGCGGTCAGGCGGTGGTCGGCTCAAGGGTCCAGACGCCGCCGGTGTGGGTGAGTCCGAGGTGGATCAGTGTGCGGAGATCGCCGGCGGCCCGCGGGCGGGCATCGGATATCCGTCCAGCTCATGGACGGTGGAGAAGCTCTCCGGTCGGCTGACCCGTAGTGGTCGGCACCTCATGGGCGATGGCCGAGAATGGGACGATGACCACAGCGGACGGCCAGATCACCGAGCGGCGGCAGCGGCGTGCGGACGCGCGCCGCAACTACGACCTACTCGTGGCCGCGGCGCGGGAGACGTTCGCCGAGTCGGGGCCCGAGGCGTCGCTCAACGAGATCGCCCGCCGGGCGGGCGTGGGGCCGGGCACCCTCTACCGGCACTTTCCCACCCGGAGCGCCCTGCTGACGGCGGTGCTCAGGGACCGGATCGAGACCTTGTGCTCGCATGCGGAGCGGCTGTCGACCGCCGATTCCGCCGACGACGCGTTGGCCGAATGGCTGGGCGCGTTCCTGGTCCACGCCCGGGTCAACCACGGACTGGGCGGCGCCCAGATGATCGAGGAACCGGACACTCCCGGCTTCGACTGCCACCGGCTGCTGCTGGACGCGATGGCGGCCCTGCTCGTCCGGGCCCAGCGGTCGGGTACGGCCCGCGCCGACCTGGCACCCGGCGACCTGCTCCAGCTCGTCGTCGGCATCGCGCTGTCCACCGCCCGGAGCGACGACGACCCCGACCGCCCCGGCCGTCTGCTCTCGCTCGTACTCGACGCCGCGCACACCCGCGCCAAGCGGTGAACACCCGCCCCGAGGCCGCCGGAGGCCGACGTGTTCCGATCCCGCAGGCGTAGGGGCGGCCGCGTGCGCCACCCGAGCGACTCTGGTAGCGTTGCCGCCCCTGGCAGTGATCGTTCCGAGGAGGTGAGACCCATTCCCCTGTATCAGGCTGGGTGCTCCCATCTCACAGCCGTGCGGTCCCTCTGACGTAGGTGACCGCGGGAGCGCCCACATCGGCTCCCCGGAAGGCTCCCATGTCGGCTCTGCCGCCGCTTCACTCTCTGTCTGTCATCGTCACCACTCTCCGGGCCGCGGGTTGCGTCTTCGCCGAGGACGAGGCGCGACTGCTCGTCTCCACGGCACGCACCCCGGCCGATCTCGCCGCCATGGTGGACCGGCGCGTCGCCGGTCTACCCCTCGAACACGTCCTGGGCTGGGCCGATTTCTGCGGTCTGCGCATAGCTGTGGACCCCGGAGTCTTCGTGCCCCGACCCCGTACCGAGTTCCTCATCCGCCAGGCCGCCGCGCTCGCCCGGCCCGGAGCCGTCGTCGTCGACCTGTGCTGCGGCTCGGGCGCGATGGGCGCCGCCCTGGTCGCGACCCTGGACAGGGCCGAACTACACGCCGTCGACATCGACCCGGCCGCGGTACGGTGCGCCCGCCGCAATCTCGCCGCCACCGGCGGCCACGTGTACGAAGGAGACCTGTACGCGCCGCTGCCCGTCACGCTGCGGGGCCGCGTGGACATCCTGGTCGCCAGCGCACCCTACGTCCCCACCGACGCGATCGGGTTGCTGCCCCCGGAGGCTCGCGTCCACGAACCACGGGTCGCGCTCGACGGCGGCGCGGACGGCCTCGACGTCGTACGCCGAGTGATCGCCGAGGCGCCTCTCTGGCTGGCGCCAGACGGCTGCCTGCTGGTCGAGACGAGCGAACGGCAGGCGGCGCGGACCGTCGAGGCCGTCACCCGTGCCGGGCTGATCCCACGGGTGGCCGGCTCCGACGAACTGGACGCCACCGCCGTCATCGGAACCCGGTCCACCTCCTGATCAGGGCGGACGGTCTCCGACGCGCATCGAGCCGATAGGGCTGGTCAGCGGTTACCTTGCGGGTCGAGGTACGTCATGAGTGGCGTGACGCGGCGGCATGCCGGGCCGGTGACGAGCTGGTGGTGACCAAGCTGGATGGCTCGCCCGCTCGGTCGCCGACGCGCATGACATCGCCAAGGAACCGACCGCTCGTGAGGTGAAGCTCAAGCTGGCGTCCGTCGGCTACCCTCACGCGCCGCGCCACCTCGGCATTGACGACACGGACGCGACATCCTCAGCTTCCTGTGCGTACACGCCTGGCTTGGTTCCTGCGGTCGATGCCGGGATGGACACTCAGGACAACCGGGTCCCGATCGGGCTGCTGTAGGACACGTTCTTGCCTCCCACGAATGGCAGCAGCCGCTCCGTCTCCTGCTCCAAGTCCGCCCGATCGGTCGCGGACAGGGGACGGAACGGAGTGAGGTGCAGAGTGTCGCCTTGGAGGGACCAGCTTCCGTGCACGTGGCCGTCCACGAGGAAGGTGGGCCGTACTTGTGCCTGGCCGGGCATCACGCGCTTTCGGTCCTGGTGGCTGATGATGCGGGTCCGGTCGGCGTGGCCGAGCAGGGCGTTGTCGAAGGCGGGCAGCAGTCGCACGGGGGCGGGCGTGTCGGGGTCGGGCAGTTCCGCGTCGGTCAGGTCGATCAGTTCCCTGCCGTCGGGGTCGCGGTAGTGGCGCAGTTCGGTGCGCATGTCGGAGACGATCTCGCCGAGGCGGGTCAGCCCGGACCACGCCTGCACGTCCATGATCCCGGCTGGGCCGAACGCTGCCAGATAGCGGCGGATGAGGTCCTTGGCGGTCACCGGGGCCATGGGCCGGCCGAGCCAGGTCTCGGCGGGCGTGACAGAGACGGCCGACCGGGTGCCCCAGGAGCCCCATGTGCCGGTGGCCGGGCTGTGGATGAGGGGGGCTCTGAGCTCAACCTCCCCAGCGAGGATGCGCCCGTCGCGGCCTGGGTGGCGTTCGGCCAGCCGTCGGGCCAGTGCTTTTCGCGGCGTCGTCCCGCCCGCCAGCAGCTCAAGCCCGGTGGCGACCAGCGAGGCGGTGTCCAGGCCCGCGCTGTTGCGGGCAAAGTACGCCGAGCGGGCGGTGCGGTCGAGCACGGGCTGCAGCAGCGGCCGCAGCCGGCGGAAGTCGTCGGCCGCGGCGAGGTGCTGGGTGCTGCGGAGCAGACCGGAGCGGACGACCTTCCGCTCCTGCAGCAGGGTGGTGAGCTCGGAGTGGGTGAAGCCGTGGATCCTGCTCCACAGCCCGACGTAGGGCCAGTTGGGCTCTTGCGCCTGCAGCGCGACCAGGCGCCCGATCACCTCCAGCGGGGTGTGATCGGTGCGGGCCAGCAGGAACTGGCGGCCCAGCAGGGCCCGGTTCAGGGCCCTGCTCGAGAGCGTCGTCACGACAGCCGCACCGAGACATTGCCCCGGTAGGACCCCTGGAGCAGGGACAGGAACGCCTGCGGCACGTCCTCGATCCCGCCCTTGATGACCGTCTGCGGGTAGACGAAGCGGCCCTCGCCCAGCCAGGTCCTGAAGTGTTCCCGCCAGGCGGCGATCTGGTCGGGGGTGTGGTAGCAGGAGAACGGCAGCAGCTCGACGCCCCGGGCCTGGGCCGCGGCGTGATCGGGCTTGGGGAAGCGCTCCGCCGCACCGCCGAGCTGGCTGGACAGCGAGCCGCACAGCGCGAAGCGGGCGCCGGGCCCGGCCGTCTGCAGCGCGGCCTGATACTGCTCGCCGCCCACGACGTCGAAGAACACCGAAATGCCCTCGGGCGCGAGCTCTCGGAGCCGGTCGGCCACCGAGCCGTCGCGGTAGTCGAAGGCGGCGTCGTAGCCGAGCTCATTCACCAGATAGTCGACCTTGGCCGGGCTGCCGGCGCTGCCGATCACCCGCGCCGCGCCCAGGCACTTGGCGATCTGCCCGGCCAGCGAGCCGACCCCGCCCGCCGCGCCGGAGACGAACACCACGTCGCCCTCGCCGACGCCCGCCACGTCGGCCATCCCGTAGTAGGCCGTGGGCCCCTGACCGAGGTAGTAGCCGGGGTCCGCGATGGGATCAAGCTTGGTGTACTGGGTGGCCGGGCCCGCCGAGTACTCGCTCCAGCCGGTCATCGACTGGACCAGGTCACCGACCGCGAGCTCGGGGCTGTCGGACCGGACGACGGTGCCGATGGCGGCCACGCCCACCCGCTGGCCCGGCTGCCAGGCCGGTACCGGGATGGTGCAGTCGGCGCGCATCAGCTCCAGGTAGGTCGCGGCGAGCCCGATCTGGTCAGTCCGCACCACAACCTCGCCCTCCACCTCGGTCGTGGTGACAGTGAAGTGGTCGAGCGTGGGGGTGCCGACGACCTGTGTGGTCAGCTGGATCTCACGGGTGATCATCTCTTGGTCCTTATGTCGATACGGCCTTCGAAATCGACTCTAGAGAGGCTTCCGGTCACTTTTTGACCGGAAGTCGGGCGAGGATGGTGGTATGGCGAACACCAGCTCACGGACTCTCACGCTGCTCTCGCTGCTGCAGACCCACCGCCACTGGCCCGGCATGGAACTGGCTGAGCGGCTCGGGGTGTCCGAGCGGACCCTGCGCCGCGACGTTGACCGGTTGCGCGAGCTCGGCTACCCGGTCAGCGCGGCCCGCGGCACCGACGGCGGCTACCAGCTCGCGCCCGGCGCGGTCCTGCCGCCGCTGCTGCTAGATGACGAGGAGGCGGTGGCCCTCGCGGTGGGCATCGGTGATGCGGCACAGAGCGGGATCGCCGGGATGCAGGAGGCGTCGCTGCGCGCACTTACCAAGGTGGTTCAGGTCCTGCCGCCCCGGCTGCGGGCCAGGGTGGACGCCCTGCGGGAGATGACCCTCTCCGTCGCCGCATCCGGGCCGGTCGTCGCTGCGGGAGTGCTCACCGCGGTCGCCCAGGCTTGCCGGGACCAGGAGCGGCTGCGCTTCGGCTACACCGCCAGACGCTCCGCCCCCACCGAGCGCGAGGTCGAGCCGCACCGCGTCGTCGCCCTCGGCGGACGATGGTACCTGGTCGCCTACGACCTGGCCCGGCACGACTGGCGCAGCTTCCGCCTCGACAGGCTGACCGAGCCGGCCGCGACCGGCACGCGCTTCCGGCCGCGTCCGCTCCCGGCCGAGGACGCCGCGGCCTTCGTCCAGGAAGCCAGCGGGGCGCCGGCGCCGTACACGGTCCAGGCGCTCGTCCATGCCCCCGCGATCCGGGTACGGCAGGCGGTCGGTCAGTGGGGCACGATCGAACCGCTCGACCACGGCACCTGCCGGATCACCATGACTTCGATCTCTCTCGATTGGCCGACCCAGGCGCTGGGCAATGTGGGCGCCGAGTTCGAGGTGCTGGGGCCGCCGGAGTTCGCCGCACATGTCCAGGATTGGGGCGCACGCTTCACCCGGGCCACCAGCGCACCCGACAGACCGTCCCTGCCATAGCCAGATCGCGACGATGGCGCGACGTCCGTAGCAGCTGAGGCAATGGAAAACGTTCTGCCAGGGGCGCCCCCGCCCTATCTGCGCGACCCCTAGTCTAGCCTCGGGCTTTCGCGGTGAATTTCTCCGAGGTTGATCGTTTACATGAGAAATTGCGCCCTGAACGCGGAAAGGAGCTCGATGTAGGTAGAGCGACTTGATGCGGTGCTGCGTGGGAGATGAAGGATTTGGCCCTTCGGAGCCGCCCTGCGGGGGGAGGCTTCAAACCGCCTCATGCTGCGTTGGCTGAAGACCGTCGTGGTGAGCGATGAGGAAAAGGCGCACATGATGCGTCAGGTAGGGATCAGGAAGGCGAGCGCAAGCGAATCGCTGCTGACGTGCCGTAAGTAAAACAGGTGACATCGAAACCGGGATCTGGTTCTCATTCCCGGGATGAGTCTGGCGGGTGCCCGTTTATTGGCCAGATGGTGTCCGGCGTGTAGGCGACGCGAGCCTGATCTGCTGCTTCCACGTGGAACAGGGGAAGGCGGGCCCCGACACCGGCATCGCGCGCTAGGCGCGGCGCCGACAGGGAGCATCCTGAGCGGCTGAACCCGCAAGGGACTGAGTACCGTCGCGGGGTCTGCTGGCGGACTGGCTCGTAGTAGCTGTGAGGTCTCTGTAATGGGGACGGAGCCAAGGGGCCAGGCCATTCGCGGAGTGTTTGTTCAGTCAACCGGAGATTCCGGGAGGAGCTGCGTGGACACGCTAAAGCTGCACGGCAAGGCGTTCGATATCTCGAAACGGGAAGTCTGGGAGGCATACAAGAAGGTCAAAGCCAATCAGGGAGCGCCGGGAGTGGACGGGAAATCCATCGCCGACTTCGAAGCCGATCTGAAGAACAACCTGTACAAGATCTGGAATCGGATGTCGTCGGGGACCTACTTTCCACCTCCGGTGCTGGCGGTGGAGATCCCCAAGCCGCATGGCGGGGGCACCCGGTTGCTTGGGGTGCCTACCGTGGCCGACAGAATCGCCCAGACTGTGGCGGCCCGGCATCTGGAGCAGCGGGTGGAACCGATCTTCCATCCGGACTCCTATGGATACCGGCCGGGCCGCTCAGCGCTGGACGCGGTGGGCGTATGCCGGGAACGCTGCTGGAGATACGACTGGGTG